>JAOUJU010000128.1 GCA_029883045.1 Rhodospirillaceae bacterium | reverse complement strand
TTTTCACCCCCTTGTACCTTAGGCAATCCATTTTTTGCCAGCCAACCCTTAGGCTGGTGATATGGACGCTAAAATGAGCCCAAAAATACACCTTCCCCCTTGATTTCGTGCCAGCTTTACCCGATACCTTGAGTAGTCTAGGAGCATAGGCCCCCATGGATATTGTGGCTCTTGTGACCCGGACACCCGATTAAACCTGATTGATAAGGGGCAACCCTTAAGGAAGCCGTCAAGCACCATGAACAAAAACGCAAAAAAAACTGCCATTAAAATTACCCGCGCTGATGATTTTCCAGCCTGGTACCAAGAAGTAATAAAAGAAGCCGATATGGCAGAAAATTCCGGGGTGCGTGGGTGCATGGTTATAAAACCATGGGGTTATGGTATATGGGAACGCTTGCAACGCAGACTAGACCAACGCATTCGTGAAACCGGACACGAAAACTGCTATTTTCCAATTTTTATTCCGCTTGAACTGATAGAAAAAGAAGCAGCGCACGTTGAGGGGTTCGCCAAGGAAATGGCTGTGGTTACTCACCATCGCTTGATCGAAAAAGACGGCAAACTTGTGCCCGATGGCAAACTTGAAAGCCCATTGGTTATCCGCCCAACATCCGAAGCTATGATCGGTGAAAGTTTTGCCAAGTGGATACGTTCTTACCGCGACCTTCCAGTAAAGATTAACCAGTGGGCCAACGTGGTGCGCTGGGAAATGCGCCCGCGAATGTTTTTGCGAACTTCTGAATTTTTGTGGCAAGAAGGTCATACCGCGCACGCCACCGAAGCAGAGGCCCGCGAGGAAACCGAAACCATGTTGGGTGTTTACAAAGAGCTAGCCGAAGAATGGTTGGCCATACCGGTAATACCGGGTGAAAAATCTGAATCGGAACGCTTCCCCGGTGCGGTTGAAACCCACACCATCGAAGCATTCATGCAAGATGGAAAGGCACTGCAGGCTGGTACATCACATTTTCTCGGACAAAACTTTTCCAAGGCCGCAAATATAAAATTCCAAACCAATGACGGTTCAGAAGAATTTGCCTTTACCACTTCGTGGGGGGTATCTACCCGTATGATTGGGGCGTTAATAATGACCCACGGCGATGATGATGGGTTACGCGTGCCACCAACCGTGGCCCCACATCAAATTGTTATATTGCCAATTGCCAGAGATGAACAAGCGGCTGCCCGGGTAATGCCAGCTGCACACGAGCTTGCCAAAAAACTTAATGCGCAATCCGCATTCGGCGAAAATTTACGCGCCCACGTTGACATACGTGACATAAACGCCGGGGAAAAACGCTGGGGCTGGATTAAAAAAGGTGTACCCCTGATTGTCGAATTAGGGCCAAAGGATCTTGATAATTCATCCGTTATGCTAACGCGCAGAACCGATATATATGCCAAAGCAGCCGAAGACATTGATGTGTTTGTAGGCGCTGCGCCTGAACACCTTGAAGCAATACAAAAACAATTATACGCCGATGCCCTAAGTTTGCGCGATGGGCGCATAGAAACTGCAATAACCGATTTTGCCGAATTCAAAAAATTCTTCGATACCGAAGATTCGTCCAAGCTAGGATTTGTCCGGGCTAAATGGTGCGGCGATACCGACAGCGAAGAAATGCTGAAAGATCTTTCGGTATCCGTTCGTTGCCTTCCTTATGACCAAGACAACATCGAAGGTAAATGCGTTATCACCGGAAAACCAGCAAAGTTAGAAGCAATTTTTGCAAAATCATATTGATGGGCATAGTTGATGGGCGAACCAAACGCAGCAGCTCTTCGCCAATCTGGTGCAGCACCAGCGCTTAAACGTATTGCCCTTGCAACCCGCCCACCATTTTTAACCGCATCTATATTTCCGGTATTAGCCGGAACCGCATGGGGTTATAGCCAGTCTGGTTCATTCGATTTATTGGCATTCGTTCTGGCGATTCTGGCAACCGCACTGGCCCACGGTGCGATAAATGTGTTCAACGATGTTTACGATGAAAAAAACGGTACCGATAGCAATAACACCGATAGGATTTTTCCCTTTACTGGTGGCTCACGTTTTATCCAGAACAAAATAATGAGTACCACCGAAATGGCGCGCCTTGGATGGGCATTATTAGTAATGGCGTTGTTTTTCGGCCTGTGGCTAACGGCGTTAAAAGGTTGGGTTATAATTGCACTAGGTGCATCAGGGGTGTTTTTAGGGGTGGCATATTCCGCCCCACCGTTAGCCCTTTCCGCCCGGGGTTTGGGAGAAATGGCGGTTGGGTTTGGCTTTGGCCCAATACCGGTTTTGGGGGCCGCGTGGTTACAGGGTTCTAAAATTGAAACAGGCGCAATTGTAATTTCCATTATTATTGGCCTGTGGGTGGCATTGGTACTTATTGTCAACGAAGTTCCGGATATAAATGCCGATGCAAAAGCACAAAAACGAACGTTAGCGGTCAGGTTGGGGCAAAAAAATACCGCTCTGCTGTATTTTACCCTGCATTTTCTGGCGATGGCGCTTGTTGGGTATCTTGTCTATGACGAAATTATGAAACCGTATGCATTGGCGGTTTTATTGTTTTTGTTGCCGGTATCATTCAACGCGGCAAGGTTGATTTATTCTTCTGCTGATGATGGCAAACCAATAGCGGTTGAAAAAATGACCACCGCCATAAAGTCCACTCTGGCGATACAGGCAATTGGTTCTATCTGGTTGGCGTTATTTGCAATAATTTAAAAATTTTTGCGTAGACGGCAAACAAAAAAACCTTCCATGTATTCGGATGGCATTATGCGAATTGCATGTTCCATGTCGGAATTAAACTTAACACCATCCCATGATTTAAGTCCGGGCATACGCCCGCTTATATCCAGATCAATTTTTACGATAGCGGCATCGGCGTTGTGTTTAAGGTGGCGGCTAATCGGCCCTTCGTTTTCTTCGGGGCCAAAAGTGCATGTTGAATAAACCAACACCCCGCCCGGCTTTAATACCTTCCATGCAGCACTTAACATTTTTTGTTGCAGGTATGCCATTTTTTGAATGCGTTCAACGCTCCAATGTTTTAGCGCATCTGAGCGCGATAGGTTATACATGCCTTCCCCGGAACACTGCGCATCAAGCAATATACGGTCAAACTTTATATCTATTTCACGGTCTATGAATTGCCCTTGATGGGCGCTTAAATGCACATTGGGCACATGAAAGGTAGTCAAAACATCTTCTAGTTTTTTTACCCTAAGCGCATCATTGGCCCAAATATCAACATGACACCCATTTCCCTTGGCGATTGCTGCCATGTGCGCGGTTTTACCCCCCGGTGCAGCACAAACATCCAATATTTTTTCACCCGACTGTGGTTCCATAACTAAAGCCGGTATTAAGCTAGAAGCATTTTGAATATAAACATGGCCTTCGCTAAAAAGCTTGCTTGCAACCAGCGCACCCTTTCCATTTTTTAAAAAATATGCATCCGCACACCATGAAATAGGATCCAGCTCGCAACCAATGGATTGCATTGTAGAAATGATTTCTTCTGCTGGCATGGGCGAAAGACGGTTTATCCGAACTGAGCTTTTTAATTTTATTGAAACAATCTTTTCTGCCCGTGCGGTTGATAGTGAAAATATTTTAGAAATACGCCCAAGAAAAATTTTTTTCTTTTGCTCATTACTGCCGCTGCCCGAGGTCTGTCTTGCCATTAGTCGTTTATGCTTTCTTTTTGGTATTTGTTTTCTTTAACTCTGGGTGCGCGTACCATGCCTTCGATTATTACGGTAATTTCACCTTTGGGTTTTTCTTCGGCAAAGGCCTGCGCCAATTCTGACAATGTTCCACGACGAAAACGCTCAAACTTTTTTGTTAATTCCAGCGCCACCACAGCCCTACGATCACCCAATGTATCCAAAGCATCTTGTAATAGCGCACCAATACGATGCGGACTTTCATATAAAACTATTGTGTGGGAATTTTCTTTTTCGGCCTCTAACGCGCTTTTGCGTTTTCCGCTTTTGCGCGATGGGAACCCTAAAAAAGTAAAACTGGCCATGCCCAATCCCGATGCCACCAACCCTAAGGTGGCGGCATTCGCGCCGGGGATTACCTCAACATAGATTCCTTCGTCAAGCATGGTGCTTATTATTTTAAAACCAGGATCACTTATCCCCGGCAGTCCCGCATCTGATACCAGACCAACCGCCTTGCCGCCTTCTACTAATGAACGAATATGCGATAACGCGCGCGCCTCGTTGTGCTCAAAACATGAAAAAGTTGGGCTAGGTTTTGCAATATCAAAACGTGCCAGCAGTTTAGCCGTAACCCGTGTGTCCTCGGTTGCCAGCGCATCCACTGATTTTAAATATCTTACTGCCCGATAGGTAATATCTTCCATATTGCCGATGGGGGTTGCAATAACGTAAAGACCCGGCTTCAGGCTCTGGGTATCTTCTGGTTGAGCGTCAACATCATTAACCGATGATGCCCGCTCAGGCACCTTAGGCTCAGCATCGGATTTTGCGCTCTGGCCTTTTTTTCCTTTTACCGATTTGCTTCGCTTCATGGTTTGGCTTTCCAAATAAGGTATTTTATGGGTGCTTAGCGTCACTTATAGCACCTCCATCAAGGTGAAACAGGGCCATCATTCAAACTAAGGGGGAAAAACTATTTCATAATATAGTATGATTTAATTATACTCTTATTAAGGGTATTTCATTATAAATACATCTAGATGTTGAACATACCCCGCAGGCCACCCAAATGAAATTAATGCGAGACCTCCCCCTTTTTTTTCATCCAATCATTTTTTTGCTAGTCATTGTTATTGCTTTCGCCATTGGGCCAACGAACGCTTCCCACGGCGCAGGTTTTGAAAAGTGCGCCTATACATTTGTTAATGGCATAGCGCCAAAACACAAAACCAGCAAAAACAACAATATTATAAATTTATGCAAAAGCAGCACCACTGCACAAGATGTCGGATTTGCAGTTGCGTTTAATACAGATACGCATACAGCTGATTTTGCAGCCTACAAGCTAACCCGAGAAATGGTTACAGCACCATCAACATTCAAAAGAAACAATAACTGGTTCACGCCCGATCTTGAGATATCAACTGCAAACAGCATGGCGGTTCAGGCGACAAATAAAACTTATAGACATAGCGGGCTTGATCGCGGGCATTTGGTAAAAGCCGAAGACATGAAACTGAGTAAAGATGTTTACAGGTCAACATTTTTGTATTCAGTCATTGTTCCGCAATTTCCCAAACTCAACCGCTTTATCTGGCGTAAGGTTGAGGAAATTCCTCGGGCAAAAATTAAAAGCGGAATTTTTGATGAGGTGTGGATTATTTCTGGAATAACCGGAACCCACCCCACCAGGCAAGACATGGACGTTACTGTCCCTGCATGTTTTTACAGGGTAATGATTGGTAAAAAAGGCAGCGTATATTCAGTCGCAGCATTGATTGTTCCAAACGACAATGATATTGGCAGCGCCAAACCAATTGAAAGTTTTTCCGTAAGTCACGGTTATCTTAGCAGCATAACTAAACTTGATTTCCTTGGCGGATTCAGTGAAATGGATTGGACCCAGATTAGTATCAATTCTGGCAAATGGGGCCTGCCGCCGATAGATATTA
>JAOUJU010000127.1 GCA_029883045.1 Rhodospirillaceae bacterium | reverse complement strand
GTTTTTTGCCTCAAGCGTGGCCCGACGATCAGGTGCCTCGCCCACGTGATAGGCAGCTGTTCCGGCGGAATCTATTGTTATGTGCTCGGAAAGACCGGCTTGATCGACCATGGCCCTAAAGACACCCTCGGCAGTTGGGGATCTGCATATGTTGCCAAGACAAACAAAAAGTACACTTACCAAAGGAATCTCCATTTAACTATGTTATGAAATTATCGCAGATTTGTGCCGTTTAAGGTCGATTATAGTCTGGCAAACAAAACATCTAATAAATAAGATAATAAATTTGATCTTAAATATAATAACTGATAATTATTAAATCAAATAAATGATCTTAAATATCAAAATATGCTAAACCATACTTCTATGGTTGTTTTCATTGGTCTTTTTATAAAACGCTATGGCAACAATAACTAGTTCAATTTATTCCAGATTACGAACCCAGTTGGTGAAACAATGATTGAATTTGACCAGAACCAAAGCGCCATTGCAAACAATCCGTGGTGGCGTTATGGCGCCATTGATGACCGCTTTCGCAGATTAAGCCCAAGGCCGTTCATTTCGGATCTAGAAGCATTATTACACTCAGGCAATAATGCCCCGGTGCTGGTGGCAGGCCCACCTAGTTCCGGAAAGACCGTTTTATTGCAACAATTGGTGCAAAAGATTCTTTCCAAAGGGGCAAGCCCTAAGTTAGTGATAAAAATATCCCTAGATTTGCCGTGTCACGCTAGCGCAAATTTATCTGAAATCACCGCTGGATACGTTAGCGCATCAGGCGGTGATGGGGCGGGCGGATATTTTATAATTCTTGATGGCGTTCATGTGTTGGACAACTGGGAAGAACAAATCAGCGCCCTTTGTGACGCTAACCCGCAATGGCGCATAGTTTGCGCATCGTCTGTGGCACCAAAATTCATTAATGGAAAAAACCAAAACCGCGATATTGAAAAAGCATCGGGCAATTATTTTTCCAGCCTTATATTGCCGCCAGTTACATTTGCCGAATTCATTCAGTTTCAAAATCTTAAAAGTAAAATATTTGACGCTTACGGAAAATTACATGACACCGAGGCGCTTAATTTAGCATTCATTGATTATCTTCAATGGGGCGGTTTTAGCGATGGCGTAATGGGTTCGGGCACTGCGCGTATTGATATGGCTGAAATTACCGCCAATAGCATTTTTCGGGGGGCACCGGGGGTTTATGGTGTTAGCGACATGGGCGAGCTTTCACGCCTTTACGCCCATCTGGTGCAGGGCTTTACAAACAGTTTTTCAATTGAAACATTGGCCAAAGAATTTGCCATCGCGAAAAACACAATTCGCAAATATCTTGATTACCTTGAGGCGGCTTTTTTAATTAGGCGCATTTGGCGCATAGACGGCAAAGCAAACAAGTTTTCCCGTCAAACCCGGTTCAAAGTATATTTAATAAATCCTTCACATCGCGCTGCACTTTTTGGCAAGGTTGCAATAAGCGACCCCATCTGCGCGCGCTTGGCCGAAAATGCTGTCATTAGTCAGTTTGTTCATAGCAAAAGTTTATCAAGAATTTTTTATGCCGAATGGAAAACCGGTAATGCCAGCCACCATGTTTCATTGGTTGAAATGCCGGAAAATGGAAACCGTCCGGTAAAATGTATTGAAATAGATTGGTCGGATCGCGCCCTTGCTTTGCCGCAAAAAATTCTTGCCGATATGGCCGCGTTTATGGATCAGACCAACCCCGAAACCGCGTCAAAGGTTTTGACCCGCACAATTCCGGGCAAACGTTTTGTTGGCGATCATGAAATTGGTTTCTTGCCCGTCGCGGTGTGGTGCTGGGCGGTTGGCAAGCCGTTGACCGACCGGATAGGATGATATTAAAAAAAACCGAAAGCGGTTTAATGCTTTCGGTTTAATTTGTCAGGCAATAATAAATTATTTATTGCCGTGAATTTTTGAATTCATCCGCAGGCGCAGCGCATTTAATTTAATAAACCCGGCAGCGTCTTTTTGATCGTAGGTACCACCCGCTTCAAATGTTACGGTGGCTTCATCATAAAGGCTATTGGGCGATTTACGCCCCGTGATAATTACGTTGCCTTTGTAAAGTTTAGCCCGGACTGTTCCGTTGACTGGCTCTGATGCTTTGTCAATTGCCGCTTGCATCATTTCGCGCTCAGGCGCAAACCAAAAACCGTTATAAACAATTTCAGCAAAGCGCGGCATCATTTCGTCTTTGGTATGGGCCGCACCACGGTCCAGCGTAATGCTTTCCATCGCCCGGCGCATGGCCAGCAATACGGTACCGCCCGGGGTTTCATAAACACCGCGCGATTTCATTCCGACAAAGCGGTTTTCTACAATATCAATGCAACCAACACCGTTTCTGCCACCTAGTTCATTTAACTTGGCCAACAGGTTGGCGGGCGATAATTTTTTGCCATTAACCGCAACCGGGTCACCAGAAACAAAATCAATGGTAATTTCTTCCGGTTTATCGGGTGCGTTCTGTGGCGTTACCATGCGGGTAAGCACATGTTCAAAATCGGGCTCAACCCATGGGTCTTCTAATGCTTTTCCTTCAGATGAAATATGCAACAAGTTAGCATCTTGGGAAAACGGTGCTTCGCCACGTTTGTCCTTGGGCACTGGTATCTGGTTTTTTTCAGCGTAAGCAATTAAATCTTCCCGGCTGGAAAGGTCCCATTCACGCCACGGCGCAATAATTTTTATATCTGGGTTGCAGGCATAATAACCCAGTTCAAAGCGCACCTGGTCGTTACCCTTGCCGGTGGCACCATGGCTTACTGCATCAGCGCCGACTTCGCGGGCAATTTCGATTTGCCGTTTAGCGATTAATGGCCTAGCGATGGATGTGCCCAGCATATATGTGCCTTCATATAATGCATTGGAACGAAACATCGGAAATACATAATCTTTAACAAACGTTTCACGCAGGTCTTCGATATATATTTCTTTAATTCCCATCATCTCGGCTTTGGTCCGGGCTGGCTCTAATTCTTCGCCTTGGCCCAAATCAGCGGTAAAGGTAACGACTTCGCAGCCATAAGTTTCCTGTAGCCACTTTAATATGATGGATGTATCAAGCCCGCCCGAATAGGCTAGCACTACTTTTTTTACATTAATCTTATTGTCACCGCCCATGGCCGGATCCTTACGTTCGTTGGGGTTGAAAATTGTGGCGCAGTATACGGTAAATAAAAAGCCAATCAAGCATAGCGATTGAGCAATAAATTAAAGGCACGCCAGCCTGTTTTATGGATCAAGGCCGTTAGCAACGCTTTCTTCTAGCGCCATTAATTGAAAGCAAAATTCGTGAGCTTGGGCATAGTCCCCCATAATTACGCTTCTGCCAATTTTAGACATAATTGTGCGTGACTGGGGCAGGGTCTCAACCATTTCCTTGGTTGCGTTAATAAAATATTCTTTAAGGTTGGTAAATGCATCAGGCACCATATACAAAACCGTCACCAGATAATAAACCCTAAGCGCTGGGGTATTGGCATCGTGGTGGTCAATTATAAGTTCGCGCCGTAAAATTGGACCATCACCACGAACGGTAAGAACCGCGTGCGCGTCGCCATCATTACGAACCGACATTATTCCAATAAGGGCTTCCCCGCCCGGTGCCAGCGATATTTTGTGTTCTTCCATAAATTGATACTATGCGCTGTAGGCGAACACATCAACTGTTAAGCCACGCCTCAAGATCGCCATGCATAGCATCAAAGCTACGATAGCCAAGGGCAAGAAAAGCGTACTGCCCATCATCGGCACAAACAATTGAAGGAAACCCCTTTACCCCAAAAGACCGCGTGCGAGCAAAATCATAGGCAACTAATTCACGTGCAGCAGGGCTGGTAAACAATTTTAAAAACTTTTCCTTATCAACGCCTGCTTGCGCCACAATATCGGCGATAACTTGGGTATTGGTTATATCCTGTCCACCACTATAAAATTCTCGCTGCAAATTGTGATAGACCGTAAGGCCAAGTTCAGGATTTATTTCACGGGCACATACAACGCCACGGCACGGTGGTTCGGTATCATATACAAAATTGTCGTCTTCCATCCGCGAATAATCAAACGGTTGGCCGGTTTTCTTTTCCACTTCTTGCCAGTGGTGGTGAATATAAGTTTGCATTTCACCTTGCCAGCTTTGCGTTGTGCCGGGGCGCAACCCCCCCATAACTACATTAAACTGAGCGCGGCCATTTAAGCTGCTGGTTAATTGTTCTAATTCCGGTTGAAACCCCCAGCACCACGAACACATGGGGTCGGCAAAATATAAAATGTGTTTGCCCGGCCCCGCTTCGAAAGATTTTTCATCGTGTGCGGGTTTGTTTGACCCTGCAATATCACAGGCATCATCATTACAATCAAGGCTATCGGCGTCGCTCAAAATATTTTCCTTATCGCTTAGAACTTTGCGTTCAGGTGTTCGCCGTAGCTGATTTTGCCCTTTTTTCTTTTAAGGTTTTCAGCTTTAGGTTTTCCGACGCCGATTTTAATTGTCCGCACGCAGCCATTATATCACGCCCGCGCGAGGTGCGAATGGGGGCTGAATATCCTTCATCATTTAAATAATCGGAAAAACGATGCATGGCATTACCGGATGAACATTCATAGGCCGAACCGGGCCAAGGGTTAAACGGTATAAGATTAAATTTAGCATGAACATTGTATTGGCGCATCAGACGCACCAGCTCTTTCGCATCGGCCAAGCTGTCATTGACATCTTTTAACATCACATATTCCATTGTAATACGCCGTGAATTGCGCGCCGATGGGTAATCGGCGCAGGCTTGCAACAGTTGGGCTAGCGGATATTTCTTGTTAATGGGTACAAGCTCATCACGTAATTCATCATTGGCGGCATGCAGGCTAATGGCCAGACCGACATCTAATTCATCGGCACAGCGTTTCATCATCGGTACAACACCCGATGTAGATAATGTAATGCGCCGTTTGGAAATTGAGATGCCTTCGCCGTCCATGGCTATTTGCAGCGCACGCGCAACGTTTTCAAAATTTAATAACGGCTCGCCCATGCCCATCATCACAATATTTTTTAATTTACGCCCATCAACACCCGATGGCCATTCGCCCATTTCGTCACGGGCCACCATTATTTGTCCTAAAATATCGCCCGCACTTAAATTTCTGACCCAGTCCATGGTTCCGGTATGACAAAAAGAACAATTAAGCGAACAGCCAACTTGGCTGGAAACGCAAAGCGCGCCACGGTCTTCTTCGGGGATCATAACTGTTTCGACCTCGCCCCCTTGGGGCAGTTCCAACAACCATTTGCGTGTGGTGTCTTCGGAAATAAGGCTTTGGTTTATGCTGGGCCGAGTAACAGAAAAATGTTCGGGCAAACGGCTGCGCAAATTTTTTGACAAATCGGTCATTTTTTCAAAGTCGGTTTCGCCACGGTGGTATATCCAATGAAATAACTGGCGCGCACGAAAGGCCGGCTCGCCCAGCAATTGCATTGCTTCGGTCAGTTCAGTACGGCTGAGGCCAACCAAGTTTTGCTTTTGCTCTTGGGTGGTATCGGGTTTGGCAATGTTGTTGTTCATGATGGCGGTGATATACGCCTTTATTTATAAATTGCAAAGAAAAGTTGCACTAAAG
>JAOUJU010000126.1 GCA_029883045.1 Rhodospirillaceae bacterium | reverse complement strand
TGAATTAATGGTCGAGGACGGATCATTAGAAGTTTTAAAAATACTTTCTTCCGCATCGGCCATACTAGCCGAGGGCGAGGTCATGCAACTGATGACCGCCAATGATACCGAAACCAGCGAAAGCGCGTATCTTGACGTTATTGAATCAAAGACCGCCATATTATTTGCTGCCGCGTGCGAGCTTGGTGCCATAGTGGGCGACAGGCCGGAACCCGAACGCGAGGCCTTGCGTGCCTATGGGCAAAACCTAGGGGTTGCCTTTCAGGTAATTGATGATGTGCTTGATTACCACGCCGCCGAAGCGTCATTGGGCAAAACCATTGGCGATGATTTCCGCGAAGGAAAAGTAACCCTTCCGGTTATTTTGGCCTTTCGTCGCGGTAACGACGAAGAACGTGATTTTTGGCGCCGCACCATCGAAGATTTAACCCAAGAACCGGGCGACCTTGCCCGCGCCCAAGGGTTATTAGAAAAGCACGGCGCACTAGATGATGCAGTTGAACGTGCGCGCCATTATAGCGCAATTGCCAAGGACGCCCTTGGCCTTTTTCCCGAAAGCGAAATCAAACAAGCACTTTTAGATGTGGTTGATTTTTGTATTGAACGGGTTAATTGATAATATTAAAACCAGACTTAAACCAGCTACTGCCTGATTAACGGAGTGTAGCTCAGCCTGGTAGAGCACTGTCTTCGGGAGGCAGGGGCCGGAGGTTCAAATCCTCTCACTCCGACCAGTTTAAAACCCCAATAAAAAACCCCAAGAATTATCCTGGGGTTTTTTAAGATCTTTTAAAAAATATCAGTCTCCACCGCCACCGTACATTCCGGGAAATTCTTCGTACATTCCCCGTTCGGCATCCTTGTGACACTTGATGCAGTTAGACCCACGTTCATAACCAACATCTGCGGACATCAATTTGTATTTTTTTGTTTTGTGATGGCGCTGCCAACCCGGTGTTTCGGTTATGCGAATAGGGTCAACTATCCCCTTCTTTTTCCATTGCGCCAATCGCATTTTTGCTGGCACGCTGTCCTTGGCGTCAAATGCGTTCGCCACCAAGTAGGTTTCAATTTTTTTTGCCTTGGCAGCATCAATTGTGGCGTCTTCGCCAAAATGATTGCCAAGATTGGACATTATTTTTTTCCATCCATTCATGGTTAGGCGGTTGGGTGGAAAAACCATGTGGCAATCACCGCATTCGGATCTGGTTGCCTCGTCTTGTACGCTTATTGGATATTTGCTGTAATCGATTGCGGCTTTTTCTGCGGCTAAGGCGTTAGCGGATATTGCCATCGCTACAGTTAAAACCACGGTTCGAACGGAAAACATTAAATTAATCAAATTAACCCCCATCGGCTTATCTTTAAAAAATTCATGAAAAAATCACGGCGAAAAATGAATATTGGTTAATAGCTAACCCACAAATAAAAGATACATTTTAACGTGTGAACCCTACCTGAACAGCCTATTCGTTCCTTGATTTTGGGCATTTTTTAAAAAATATAACGTTTTTAAGGCGTTAAACGCGCACCCTTAAGAAAAAAAACTTAAATAATTATGCCCAATCAGGGATTAAAACCCTCGCACCAGCGTTGTCTTAGTAACAAGAGGCCAATGGGGTCCAATGGGGGCAATGTGCTTTGCCCACCTGCTTATTAAATGTATTTGCGAGGGTTTAAAAATGTCCAAAAATGCACGATCAGAGATAAACGAATTTACTATCGATGATATTTGTGTCGATGAGGATATTTTCGGCGCAGCACGAAAGGGCTGGGTTATAATCGGCATAAACATTGGATTGTTGTCCACCATGTTTTTATTCTTTTAGTTTTCCTTAAAAGTGTGCTCACGGCTAGACCAAATCATACGTACACGTCACACACAGATAGCTCTATTTACTTCCCCGGGAAATTTCATTCCGGGGATTTTTTTATTATTTCAACTTTGTTCTTAACTTTAATTTTCTTTGTGTTTCTACCAGTTTTTTGCCCCCTATGCGCATCTGTTCTGTGCTGATATTCTCTCGTGCGCAAAAGACCTTAAGAATTGTACGGTCCGGGGGACATTAGTAAAAAATGCGAAATACCATAATAGGTATAGTAATCGGTATAGTGGTCGGCGTAATGCTTGGGGCAACAGTAATTGCACCGGGCCTTAGGCAGGCACGCCCTAGTGTGGCAAGCCATGATGGCCTTGATGCCGAAAATATTGGCGCCGTTACACGTGGTGAGCAAAATGGAAAATCCAAAACAAACTATACGGGCAACAATACCTCAAGCAAAAAAACCGGGCTTACAGGTGACGTCACCCCTTTAGGCAGAATACGAACCGCAAGCTCATTTCCCCGCGACCTACCCCATCTGGGTGCCATGGCGGTACGTCTAGAACAACTTCTGGGTGAAATTTCCAACGGTTCGTTTGATCTAAAAATTTATGATCCCGGCGTTATGGTTCCCGTTTCAGATACTTTCCGTGCGGTGCAATCGGGTACATTAGAGGCGGCGTTTTCATCTCCTGGACAATGGGCAGATGAAATTCCAGCATTACATCTTTTTTCATCCATTCCGTTTGGCCCATCGGTTGATGAATATCTGGCGTGGTATTATTTCGGCGGCGGAGAGCAAATTTTTCAATCGCTATTGCTAAAAAAAGGCATTCACGCGCTGGTTTGCGGGGCAATACCGGCCGAGGCTTCTGGATGGTTTCGCAAGCCAATTCGCACCATAGGTGATTTCAAGGGGCTTAAAATCCGCGCTTTTGGATTGGGGGCAAAGGTCTTGGCGCAAATGGGTGCCGATGTATCTGAAATCGGTGGCGGGGATATATACAACGCCCTTCGCGAAGGGCGTCTTGACGGTGCGGAATATTCAATGCCAACGGTTGATGCTGATCTTGGGTTTGGGCGAGTTGCCAAAAACTACTACTTTCCCGGATGGCACCAACCATCAACGCTATTTTCCCTTATGATTAATGCCAACACATGGAATGGGCTTTCGCCTGCTACGCAAATCCAGATTGAAACCGTATGCGGGGATAATGTTCGCTTCGGGCTTGCCCAGGGCGGTTCGGGGCAATTTGAGGCGTTAAAGCGCCTTGGAATTGAGGGGGTTCAGGTTCACCGCTGGCCAGAAATTATCCTTTCTGCGCTGCATCGGGCATGGTTTGATGTGGTGCGTGAACAATCTGCCAATGATACGGATTTTGCCAACACGTGGAATTCAATAGAGTCCTTCAGGCGTGATTATTCAATCTGGCGCGAACTGAGCAGCTTTTAGCGGGCACCATCTTTAATAATTGGCTGTTTTTAAGCGTTTGTGAGCAAACTATACCCCATTTAGGTTGCCAAGATGGGTTGGGGTGCGCTACTAATGGAACAGTATTTAACACTAATTTACTATTTTTTTATGAAGCCAAAATTTACGTGACGTTTTTTAAGCCACATGTAAATCAGGCACCATCAGGCACCAATGGAGATAAAATTATCATGAATACAAAAACATTTTTCGCAGTCGCCCTTACCGTGGCAATTGCTGCAACCGCAGGAACCGCCAATGCTGGCGGCAGTGGCGAAAAGCTTTTCAAGAAAAAATGCTCAACCTGCCATTCAATCGAGCCAGGAAAACACAAAATTGGCCCATCGCTAGCAGGTGTGTTTGGCCGCAAGGCTGGCACCAGCGATTTCGCCAAATATAAGGCGTTCAAAGGTGGCACCGACATAGTATGGGATGAAGCCAACCTTGACGCATGGATTACCAACCAGAAAGATTTTCTTAAAGCCAAGGGCATTTCTGGCAGCACTGCCATGAGCGCCAAAATCAAAAAAGAAGAAGATCGCAAAGACATCATTAAATATCTCAAAGGCGAAGAAGAATAAGCCCTACCAAGATACAGGTATTTGATCTATCTACATTAACCCCCGTCAGATTTTACTGGCGGGGGTTTTTGTTGCATTTTTTATGTAAAAACCAACAAAATACTCAAAAAAAAATGGGGTACGAAAACTATTGCTTTGATCTTTATCAAGTGACATTTTGCCATTCTACCGTAGCTTAATAACAGACAATCACAAACTTGGAGTTCCCCCCTCTTATGTTAAAGAAAGCAATCTTCCTAGCATTTACCGCAGCAGCGCTGCTTGCCCCACCCGCAATCGCATCGGCCGATGAAGATGGCGTAAAAACATTTAAAAAACGCTGCTCTAGCTGCCACGCAACCGAGGCAGGCAAACACAAGACCGGACCATCGCTAGCAGGTGTGTTTGGCCGCAAAGCAGGCACCGCCGAAGGATACAGCAAGTACAAAGGCCTTGATGGTTCGGATATCGTTTGGGACGAAGATAGCCTTGATGGTTGGTTGGCTGACCCAAAAAAATTCATTGGCAAAACCACAACCATGAGCTTCAAACTTAAAAAAGAAGATGAGCGTGAAGCGGTGATTAAATACCTGAAAGGTCTTTAAACAAAATATCCAATAATTTGCCCGCGGGCACACATTTCCCCTTTGAGTGTGCCATGTGAGCCAAAGCCAGCGCAAACAAGCGCAAAAAAACTAAAGGTCTTCGTGTATTTTGTACGAAGACCTTTTTTTTGCGCCCAATGCATCGGTTACGGGTGGGCAAATGGTATATTGATAGATATTATTAATTAAGATTATTTCCAATTTATAATAAGCAAAGGCTTTCGCTACATGGATATAAAAGACCACATACGGGCAATCCCTGATTTTCCCAAACCAGGAATACTTTTTTATGACATATCAACGCTTCTTTCCCATCCTGATGCATGGCAGGTGGCAATGGGCCGTATGGCAAGAATGATTGGGGTCTGGCAACCTGATGTGCTTGTTGGGGTTGAATCGCGCGGTTTTTTGGTGGCAGCCCCATTGGCGCTAAAGCTGGGATGCGGGTTTGTTATGGCACGAAAAAAAGGCAAGTTGCCCGGAAAAACAATTTCATATGATTATGAACTTGAATACGGCACCGACACTATCGAAATACAAGACGATGCAATTCCAAAGGGTAGCAGGGTTGTTATTCTTGATGATCTGCTGGCAACTGGCGGAACGCTAGATGCCACGGTCAACCTATGTAACAAGGCGGGCGCAGACGTCATTGGTGCTGCTGCCATAATTGAGCTAACGTTTCTAAATGGAAGAAAAAAATTGAATATTCCATTTGATAGTCTGGTTGCTTATGACGAATAATAATTCGTAAAAAACAACATTACCGCAACGCACAGGGCCCGCCTAAATGCCAGACCGAAGAACCATTGAAGAAATGATTGATGCCGTCGGCAAGGATGGGATGCGCGAGCTATATGATGTTTTTAAATCAGATGCCATAATGCGTCTTAATGAAATAAGGGATAGAAAAAATGCTGACGGTGACCTTTCTGTATTAAAAAGACACGCCCATTCTCTCAAGGGGGTGTGCCGAACATACGGTCTACCCGATTCTGGTGAGCTAGCATTCGACCTTGAACAGACGATTGATACGGGGATACCTGAAAAAATATTGCAGGCTGCAGAAAAAGTTCTTTTGAGCGTTCCCGGTGACATCGAAGATGGTGAAAAGCTTGTGGCGGAACTTACCGTAACAAGCCCTGATAATAATTCTTAAAATATTACATCAAGCCATCTTTTTTTGTTTTTCTTCCCATGCTTGGCGCTTGCGGTAAATTGTTGACGCTGAAATACCAAGATGTGCCG
>JAOUJU010000125.1 GCA_029883045.1 Rhodospirillaceae bacterium | reverse complement strand
AGCAACGGGGCAATTTTTCTTTCATCATCGCTTAAATATGCGTTACGCGATGAAAGCGCCAGCCCATCATTTTCGCGCACCGTCGCCACGCCAATAATTTCAACCGGGATTTTTTGTTGGGCCACCATTTGTTTTATTACCAAAAGTTGCTGGTAATCTTTTTCTCCAAAAAATGCCTTATCCGGTATGGCGTGGGCGAACAGGCGCGCCACAACCGTTGCCACCCCATCGAAATGGCCGGGGCGAAATTTACCGTCAAGCACGCTTCCTAGCTTGCCCGCCGAAATGGTGGCGGTGGTTCCATCCGGATACATTTCATCTACGCTTGGCGCGTACAGTAAATCTGCGCCAACGCTTTGTAACAATGTTTTGTCTTTTTCTTCATCGCGGGGATACGCGCTATAATCTTCGCCGGGGCCGAACTGGGTCGGGTTGACAAACAAGGTCACGCAAACCACGTCACAGTTTTTTTTGGCTTGTCTGACCAATGATAAATGCCCGTCGTGCAATGCACCCATGGTCGGGACAAGACCAATGGTTTTTCCCGCTTGGCGCGCCCGCGCAACAATTGCGCGCAAGTCATGCTTGGTGCGAACGGTGTTAATTATCATCTTTTGGTTTGGTTACGCCAAAACAGTGTTCGTCTTGCGGAAAACGCCCGGAACGAACATCTTCGGCGTACAGACGCGCGGCCTCGGCAATGCCGGAGCCAAGGTCCATATAACGTTTGACAAACTTTGGGGTGAAATCTTGAAACAAGCCAACCAAATCTTCGGTTACAAGTATCTGTCCATCGCACGCCGGTGATG
This sequence comes from Rhodospirillaceae bacterium, assembly GCA_029883045.1. Taxonomy (GTDB): domain Bacteria; phylum Pseudomonadota; class Alphaproteobacteria; order Rhodospirillales; family Magnetovibrionaceae; genus DAOVVL01. The sequence continues at coordinate 4,917 of JAOUJU010000125.1, read as the reverse complement.
CACCAATACCAATTGTTGGAACATTAATTTCTTCAGTAATGGTGCGCGCCACTGGTTCAACCACACCTTCGACTACTATTGCAAAGGCACCAGCGTCAGCTATGGCATGGGCGTCGGCAAGAATTCGCCTTGCATCATCATCGCCGCGCCCGCGTGATTTAAACCCGCCTGCGGTATTAACAGATTGCGGCATCAAACCAACATGGCCCATTACCGGGATACCGCGATCGGTTAAAAATTTTACCGTGGGCGCCATTTCTATGCCGCCTTCAAATTTTACCCCGGCGCAGCCAACTTCTTTCATTATGCGCGCCGCATTTCTAAATGCCATTTCGGGGCTTTCCTGATAGGTGCCAAACGGCATATCAACCACCACACACGAACGCCTAGCACCGCGCATTACCGCTTGGCCATGGGCAATCATCATGTCCAACGTAACGCCAACGGTTGTTTCCAACCCATAAAGAACCATGCCCAAACTATCACCCACCAGCATAAGGTCCGTATGGGCATCAAGCAGACGAGCGGTCAGGGTGGTGTAGGACGTAAGACAAACAAGCGGCTCGGCCCCGCGCGAACGTTTATGCGCCTGAATATCAGGGGCAGTGACCGGGCGCATGGCCCCATCAAGCTGAGATAAATTATGGGTGCTCATTTTGTATGTGTCCTTTTGCGTATTCAGTTGCGAACAGCGTAACGCCTATAAGAATTATTGCATAGCATCATATGGGTATAGATAAGCCCTGCAATGATGGTTTTATATATTTAAATCGTCGTTGTTTTGCTCATTGTTGCGTTTATCCCATCTGGGCTTAAAGGCCCAATAAAGAACACCAATAAAAAACACACCTAGCAGCAAAATAGTATCGCGCCCTACTGCATCAACTATGGTGGTAGCTTTTTCCATGGGCCTATTGTAGCAATTTTTTTTATAATCAGGCGAGCCCTACGCTACGCCCCACAGCCGGCTGTTTTTGCACAATGCGTTTGCAAAATATAAAATGGCCGCTAGCATGGGGTTTAAGGGGCTAAATCAATTACGGGGTATTTATGAAACCAGAAAATCACGCATCGGCTATTATGGGCAAGTTGTGGGAAAAACCCGCAAAATCAGCCAGTTTTATGCTTAAGACGGCATCAATGGTTGCTATAATTCCTTTGGTTTTGGGTGCGTGCGCACCGCAGAACAAGCTTGCTAATATCTCTATTCCACTTAGCAAATCTGCCACCCCCAGCCCCACAGCGCAAAAATACATGATTTCGACCGCTAATCCACTAGCGGCAAATGCTGGCCTTGAAATACTGCGCGAAGGCGGTTCAGCGGTAGATGCTGCCATTGCCGCACAAATGGTTCTGGGGCTGGTTGAGCCGCAATCGAGCGGCATTGGCGGTGGCGGGTTTATGCTTTCGTTCAATTCTGAAAATGGCGAAATTGCTGCCTGGGATGGGCGCGAAACAGCCCCCGATGGCGCGACGGCAGATATGTTTCTTGATGCAAACCAAAAACCAATGGCCTTTAAGGATGCGCGCATCGGCGGTATTTCGGTTGGCGTTCCGGGGCTTTTGGCCATGGCAGAACAGGCCCACCTTGAACAAGGCAAATTACCGTGGGCACGGCTTTTTCAAAGGGCAATAACCCTTGCCGAAGACGGCTTTGTGGTCTCGCCCCGGCTAGCGCAAATGGTGGCAGAGCAAAGTGATTTAAATACGTTTGCTTCAACTCAAAATTATTTTTTTCACGCTGATGGAACGCCCATTCAGGCTGGTGAGAAAATAACCAACCTCCAACTGGCGGCAACTTATCGAACAATAGCCGAGCAAGGGGCAAAGGCATTTTATTTGGGTTCCATCGGTTACGATATCGGCGTGGCGGTGCGCGAAGCATCAATAAACCCCGGAACATTAAATAGTACCGACATGGTTGCTTACCGTGCACAAAAACGCGAACCCGTGTGCGGGCCGTACCGCACATATTTAGTTTGCGGCATGGGCCCGCCGTCATCGGGCGGTATCGCTACCTTGCAAATTTTGGGAATGCTGCAAGAATTTGATTTAAACAAAACAAAACCAGGCAGCCTTACCGCGGTACATCTAGTTTCTGAAGCATCAAAGTTAGCGTTTGCTGATCGGGCAACATATATCGGTGATCCGCGTTTTGTTCCGTGGCCCGAAGGTTTAATAGCACCAGATTATTTAAAAGCACGCGCCCTGCTTATTAATCCGACCAAGGCATCAACCGACGTTGTTCCCGGAATGCCGGGCATGACGGGGGTAAAATATTATGGCCCATCAAGTGAAAGCCACGGAATTTCAACAACCCATTTAAGCGTAATTGATGGCGATGGTAATGCGGTTACCCTTACCTCAAGCATCGAAAGTGCATTTGGTTCGCGGTTGATGGTTCGCGGGTTTTTATTAAATAATCAATTAACTGATTTTTCTTTTAGTCCCGAAATAGGTGGCGCACCGGTTGCTAACCAAGCCGGGCCACGCCGTCGCCCACGTTCATCAATGGCGCCAACATTAATATTCGACAACGATGGAAATATTCGTGCAGCCATTGGTTCGCCCGGTGGTTCTTCCATTATCGGTTATGTTGCCCAAGCAACCATTGCATTGCTTGATTGGCAATTATCACCTTTTGATGCGCTTGCCATGCCACATTTTCTTAACCGTGGCGGTGCGGTCGAATTAGAAATTGATAGCGCTGCAGAGGTTTTAAAAAAACCGTTAGAAGCAATTGGCCATCAAGTAAAAATAAAAAAAACCACCAGCGGTTTACATTTTGTTGGCAGGACCAAGGATGGCCTAGTTGGCGCGGCTGACCCCAGACGCGAAGGCGTCGCAGTTGGGGATTGAACAACTGAATTAATCTTTTTCGGCAATTAAAAATATACGGCGCATTTTATAAACCGTTCGCCCGTCACCGTCTGGCGGGTATGCATTGCGCAACCTTTGCCCATATAGCGCAATAAAAGATTCACGCATCTTTCCAGAGAGCCTAACCAACACCGGGGCCAACCACGACCCGCTTATCCATTTAAGTACCGGATCTTCACCTTCAAAATGTTGAACATACTGGGTTTCCCACACATCAATATTTTTTGCCAAAGGATGCAGCCATCCTTTGTACGCCGCAGGCCAGGCAACCGGCGTGGGCCGGGCAATATCTTTTAATAATTCGGCCCAGGGGCCATCACTAATTGTTTGCGTCATTAGCTTGTGCGATGGGGCGGAAAAATTATTTGGCATCTGTACCGCCAACACGCCGCCCGAATTTACCCGTGCCATCAAGCGTGGAAACAGATCTTTATGCCCACCAATCCAGTGCAAGGCGGCATTGGAAAAAACAATATCGAATTTTTTACCTTTTTTATTTAATAACCATTCGCTTATGTCATCCAGCTTCCAGTTTATTTTTTGCTCGGGGTATTTTTCGCCTGCGTGTTGTAACATGGCGGGGGAATTATCGATTGCTGCTATTTCTGCGCTTACCCATCTTTGGCGTAAAATTGCAGTTACATTTCCAGCACCGCAACCAAGGTCAATTAGCGATGATGGGTTTTCAATATTAATACGTGATAAAAGATCAATCGCTGGGCGGGTGCGATGGTTAGCAAAATTAAGATAGTTTTTCGGGTTCCATACATCTGGTGTAGGGTTCATATAATTTTTTCCAAACACCTTTTTAGCCAAAACGTGCCAATAACCTTACCAACCAACGCGTGCCCGCACCATATAGCTTTGGCGTATAAAAGCTGCCCGCAGCACGTTTTGATATTTCCGCTAATGTTGGGTACGGCGCAATGGTTCCGGCCATCGCACTGATTTTAAGCCCTTTTTCCATGGCTAAAACCCATGGTGCTATCAATTCACCGGCTGTTGGGCCAACAATGGTAACGCCCAATATTTTTCCCGAATTTGTAACTATTACTTTTATTTTTCCAACGGTTTTATTTTCAGCACGGGCGCGGTCATTATCAGAAAAATTAGCTTTTAAAACTTTTATTTTTGAGCCAAATTTTTTTGCCGCGTCATTTTCATTTAATCCGGCGTGCGATAGTTCGGGGTCGGTATACGTTACCCACGGAACATAATTAAGATTAGTTTTTGCCGGAATCTTAAAAAGTGCATTTCTAATAACAATTCCGGCATGATAGCCAGCAACGTGGGTAAACTGATGCCCGCCCGCAACATCGCCAATGGCATAGATTTTTTTATTTGTTGTTTTTAGGCCCCTATCAACAATTATGCCGCCCGGGGCATTGGTGCGAACATTAACACCCGCAACATCAAGACCAATATCTTCAACATTAGGTCTGCGCCCGGCCGCAACAAGCAGGTGGCTGCCGCTAATTTTTATTTCATTGCCATTTTTATCACTTATAAAAACAACCGGATTATCATTTTCATTGGCCACACCTGAAACTTTTGCCCCTTCGAATATTTTTATACCGTCATCAATTAGGCTATGGCGCAATATATCTACCATTTCGGGGTCATCTTTGGGGCAGATGGTTGCCATTTCAATTAGGCTTACCTTTGCGCCTAAGTTGCAAAACGCTTGTGCCATTTCAACCCCAATCGGCCCACCGCCAATTACAATTAAATGATCTGGTATAATCTTAAGTTCAAAAATATTTTCATTTGTAAAAACATTTACCTTTTCAATTCCAGCGATTGGTGGAACGAATGCGCGCGAACCAGTGGCAATAACAAAACGTCGGGCTTTTATAATTTGCCCGCCCGCGGAAACTTCGCTAGGGGAAATAAAGCGGGCATGATCGCGAATTACCTTTACCCCCAATTTTTCAAATCGTTCTTGGCTATCATGGGGTTCAATTTGTTTGATTACATTTTGAACGTGCGAAAAAACTTTTTCCCCATCCACTGATACATTTGCATCAATACCAATTA
>JAOUJU010000124.1 GCA_029883045.1 Rhodospirillaceae bacterium | reverse complement strand
GCCGCTGGTAACTTCACCGCATCCAAAGGGTCAGATGCCTTTGTCGAAGAAGGCAAGCGCAAACTTTATCAGGCTACTTTCCCGCCCGCCGCCATTGATAACATTAAATGGTATCCACCAGTTCCGGCAGGACTTGAAGAAATGGAAGGCAAGGTTCTGGACCGCGTTCAGGCCGCTCAATAAGACTTTCGTTAGCTTATGGCGAAGCGGCGTATGGGGAAAATGCTCCATACGCCGCGTTCGTTTTTTTAATGCCTGATATTTTGGGGGAATGGATAATGTTACGGATTCATCAATGACACGCTTAGATGAAAACAATAACGAAATTGATCTTGAATGCCGTGACTTAAGGCGAACCTTCGGCAATTTTGTTGCGGTTGATAATGTTTCTTTTGGTGTTCCCAAGGGCGATTTCTTTTCCATTCTTGGCCCGTCGGGGTGTGGCAAAACCACCATTTTACGTATGATGGCTGGATTTCTAGAGCCCACGTCGGGCGACATTATAATCAAGGGTAAATCCATGCTGAACGTGCCGCCCAACAAGCGCCCGGTTAATATGGTTTTCCAACATTTGGCTCTATTTCCGATGATGAGTGTAGCGGAAAATATTGCTTACGGTTTGGTGCGCCAAGGAATGAATAAAAGCGACACTGCCACCAAGGTAAAATCTGCGTTAGAGCGCATTGGTTTGCCGGGGTCGGGCGATAAAAGCATTAAACAGCTTTCTGGCGGCCAACAACAACGCATCGCCATTGCGCGTTGCCTAGTTTTGGAACCGGCCGCCTTGTTATTGGACGAACCTTTGGGCGCGCTTGATCTAAAATTGCGCGAACACATGAAGGTCGAACTAAAAAAAATGCAAAACCAATTTGGTACCACGTTTATCTATATTACCCATGACCAATCCGAAGCATTGGTCATGTCTAACCATGTGGCAGTAATGAACGAAGGGCGATTTGAACAAATTGGCACCCCACAGGAACTGTACTATCACCCCGATACATCCTTTGTGGCGGGGTTTGTTGGCGATAGTAACCGCTGGCATGGAAAGGTCGATGCAATTGATGGGTCGGTTATCCGTGTTTCAACCAGTGACGGCATTTCATTACTTAGCGTTCCTGCTGGGGGTGAAAAACTTGTGGTTGGGGATGAGGTGGATATATTCGTCCGCCCGGAATCTATAATTATTGCCCACGATGAAGCGCGCGCCCAAGAAATGGATAACCGCCTGAGCGGTAATGTAGTTAGCGTGCTGTTTAACGGTGCCAACAGCCGGGCGCTGGTGCGTGAAAGCAAAACCGGTGGTGAATTAGACGTGGCCTTGCCGCAAACTGGTGAATTTTCCGGCCTTAGCGCGGGCCAACAAGTTTTTCTTGGTTGGGGTAAACAGCAGTCAAAGGCTTTTGCTTCGGTTAATTCCCCAACAAACAAAGGGCACGGTGGATGAATACACAAACCGCATCCCGGTTAGGTTTGATATTGCTATTGGCACCATTACTGGTTTGGCTAACGGCGCTATTGATTTTGCCGCATGTGGATATGCTTCTTATTTCGCTTCGCGAACGGGTAGCGCCACAGGTTTATGAGCGCAGTTTTGCCAATTACACCGAATTTTTCATTGAGCCACTTTATTGGCGTACTTTTGCCCGTACCGCCATAATGTCAATTTCGGCAACGGCAATAACATTATTAATTGCCTTTCCGGTATCTTATTACATTGCCAAAATGTTACGCGGCAGATCTAAAAGTTTTTTGTTTTTACTTTGTCTTGTGCCGTTCTGGGTAAGCGAGCTAGTGCGGACATTTGGCTGGATGATATTGTTGCGTGAATCGGGCGTAGTCAGCAATGTTTTGCAGTGGGCAGGGCTAGTCGATGGTCCGGTAGAGATGCTTTATAATGATGCCGCAATTATGGTCGGGCTGGTTTATACATCTATGTTGTTTATGGTTGTGCCGTTGGTTTCTATCTTAGATAGCCTTGACGATAGCTTGGTTGAAGCCGGATACGATCTTGGCGGTAATGGCTTTACGGTTATGCGCACTATTATAATTCCACATGCCATGCCCGGTATAGTTTCCGGTTGCATTGTGGTGTTTATGTTAACGCTGGGTAATTACCTGACGCCAATTTTGCTAGGCGGAAAAAGCTCCATGTGGTTTACCGCACAAATATATACCCAATTTATTACCCGGTTTAATTGGGAATTGGGCGCGGCTTTTGGCTTTTTGCTGTTGGCGTTGTCAACAATTATTGTCTGGACTGGATTAAAGCTTAGCCGGCAAACCCTTTCCGAGACCATGGGTTAGGGGGGGCGGCATGATACCATCCATTCCCCAGCCAAAAAGCTTTCGTGGTCTTTATGGTGCTTATGTTTTGTTATTTTTTGTTTATCTAATTGCACCACTGGTGGTGGTCGGGGTGTTTGCTTTCAACGATTCAATGTTTCCATCATTGCCATGGGGCGGCTTTACGCTGGATTGGTTTTTTAATGATACAGAACCACGCCTTGGCCTGTTTCATGATGGCAGGCTATTAGACAGTATTTGGACCTCGTTTTATATTGCCTGCTGGGTAACCATACTTTCGGTTTCTGTGGGCACCAGCAACGCTTTTTTGTTTGAGCGAAAAACGTTTCCGTTAAAAAATGTTCTGTATATGCTGATGCTGCTTCCGCTTGTGGTTCCGGGCGTTATTTTAGGTATTTCTATACTGGTGTTTTCCAGCACCATTGCAAACTGGCTTGATGTTAATTTTGGCGTGGATATAGGTTTTTTACGACCGAGTAAATTTTTGGTCATCCTTGGCCAATTTTCATTTATCACCACAATTACCACGCTTATAATTGCCGCGCGTTTGCGCAAATTTGATACCCAACTAGAAGAAGCAGCGCAAAGCCTGGGCGCATCAAAATTGGTGGCGATCAGAACCGTGACCATTCCGTATCTCAAGCCAGCTATTGTCGGTTCGGCTATTGTTGCTTTTTTAATGTCGTTTGAAAATTTCAACACAACCTTGATGTTGGTGGGCTCCGACCAACCGCTGACCATAGCAATGTACGGTCGTCTGCGCGAAGGTTCAACGCCCGAACTTAACGCATTATCGTTACTATTGATGGCTGTTTCGGGAACGTTGGCGCTACTGAGTGTATTTGTGCAACGAGATAAAGAATAACAAAAACATCCAACATCCTATAATGACCATATCCCACTTTTAGCTAATTACCTGAAACAGCGTAGAAGCATTGGTCCTATAGGGATAGCGACTTTTCCTATTCATGAATTTTTTCTAATTTTATAAAAGTTAGATGCGTTTTGGGGCTCAAAACTAAAGAAGATGTAGTGGGGGTGGATAAACGTTAGAGCTGCTAGATAAACTTTCTAAACAGTTTGGTTTCATCAAAAAGGTTTTCCAGAGTTTTCATTCTTCTTTTGGTTTCATCCCAGTTTTCATTTTCAATCGCCGCTATCATGGCCTCGATAATAAACATAATAACAACCGATGAATCCCACGCCGATGGCGCCTCAATCCGTGCATTAAAACTATGGGCCGCTTGTTTAGCCACGGGCGAGCCCCATTGGTCGGTAAATAAAACAATATCCACCCCTTGTGCTCGCGCCATTTTCGCCAACCTTAAGATATCGTGTTCGTAGCGCCTTATATCAAACACAACCAAAGTGTCACCTTTGTTCATGTTGAGCACATAATGTGGCCAGGTATTAGAATTGGTCGCAACCAATGTTACCCCGCTGCGTATTACCTGCATGTGAGTGAAAAAATAATCTGCCAGCGCGCGGGTTATGCGCCCGCCAACCACATGTACCGCACGTTTTTCATCGGCGAGCAATTTGGCCACACGGCTGAATTCTTCGGTGTCTATCTGTGAAAGGGTTTGACGCATATTTTCCATCACGCTTTCAGCAAAACGGTTGAGAATATGGGCATCGGGCGCACCCGCCGCCCAACGGCTATGTTTGGCAATTGGGCTGGATATGGTTTGCTCCAGTTCGTCACGCAATGCTGCCTGCATTTCGGGAAAACCGCCAAAACCAATTTTTTTGGCCATACGCACCGCCGAAGAGGTTGAAACGCCAGCAGATTCTGCAACCGTAGTAATAGAGCCCAGCCCAGAGACCGGGTAATTATCAAGCACCGCGTTTGCCAATTGGCGCTCAACCCTAGTCATGGAGTCGAAATTTCCGCGAATGCGCTCGGCAACGGTAAGCCCTTCTTTCATGAAAAATCCCTTAAATAGGCCATTTTTGCGGCCAGATGCATACAATATAAATGCATTTCTGAAACAGATACACCATATTTATTTATCCTGAAATTATCTTTTCAAAAACTCTTGACTGTTTTTACTTATGTGAAAGGATAGTCCCAACAAAAAAGCAGGGGGGGCTCCAAAAATTGGCCCAAACTAACCAATCTTTCGTCACATCGGGTGGCGATAATGGTTTTGTCGAAACCGCAAACATTGGCGGTGGCGGCCGCTACGTGCTTGTTTGCGAGCATGCCAGCAACTTCATTCCTGATGAATTGTCGAATTTGGGCTTAAGCGATGATGCGCTTGCCAGCCACATAGCCTGGGACCCCGGTGCCAGAGCAGTATGCTTGGAAATGGCAAAATTGCTAGATGCCGCAATGGTCGCGCCAAAGGTTTCACGCCTAGTTTTTGATTGCAATCGTCCGGTTGACGCCGAAAGCGCGATTTTAGCAAAAAGTGAAATTTATGATATTCCCGGTAATGTCGGGGTAGACGAAAAAGAGCGCAATCGTCGTGCAGATATTTATTATCATCCATTTGGCAAAGCACTTTCCGGCGCAATAGAGAAAAAATCTTCAAACAATTCCGGCATGGCCTTAATAACCATTCATTCCTTTACCCCTGTTTATCAGGGCGTTGGGCGCAGTGTTGATATTGGTATTATTCACGATAGCGATAGCGAGCTGGCGGACGAATTATTAAAATCTTCAAAAAAAAATGAAGGGTTGGTTTTTTCCAGAAACGAACCATACGGGCCCAAAGACGGGGTTACATTTACATTGCGTGAACACGGCACATCCCGCGGAATACCCAACGTAATGGTCGAAATTAAAAACAGCCTTATTCTTGATGAAGCAAACCAAAAGAAAATAGCTGCCATGCTTGCTGCAATGATAACCGAAGCGGTTGATGCAATTTGTAAACGCCGATCACCCGATAACTTTCCGTGCTGTTCAACAGGAAGCTAAATTGATGCCTAAAGCTATAGTCAAATTTGTATATTTTGTGGAGAAGATAAATTATTTCTTCGGCCGCATTGCTATGTACGGCATCTTTTTGATGATTGGCGTGTTGTTTTATTCAACAATTTCCAAAACATTTTTTAATCCATCATTGTGGACATTGGAAATGGCCCAGTTTTTGATGGCTTCATATTATTTGCTGGGCGGCGCTTATTCGATGCAGTTGGGCGACCATGTAAGAATGGATTTGCTCTATGGGCAGTGGTCGCCAAAGCACAGGGGTTTTTCAGATTCCATTACCTCGTTCTTTTTGGTCACTTACCTTATTTTCCTTTTATATGGCGGAATTGGTAGCACCCAATATGCGCTTAAGTATGGCGAAACTAGCTATTCATCATGGGCGCCATACATGGCACCCATTAAGCTGATTATGGTTTTTGGTATTGCGTTAATGATACTGCAAACCATCGCAACATTTTTCAGAGATGTTGCAAAGTCTAGGGGTAAAACCCTAGAAGGTGAGCCTCTTGCTGAAACATACGAAGAAGCGAGGCCAACCATATGAGCTATGAAATGATAGCCATACTAATGTTTTCTTCCATGATCCTTATGCTGATGACGGGGCAACGGGTGTTTGGCGCAATCGGCTTTGTCGCCGTTATTGCGGCATATTTTTTATGGGGCACTGGCGGTTCAACCATGGGCTTCACCGCGGTAATGAAGCTAA
>JAOUJU010000123.1 GCA_029883045.1 Rhodospirillaceae bacterium | reverse complement strand
GAGCTTTACCCCAATCGGGCGCATGGCCGAAGATACATTCTTGTTGTGGGTTAAATCCGACAGCGGTATTTCAACTGTTGATGAATTTGTTGCCGCAGTTAAGGCCACAAAAGAAGGCGAATGGCTAATGGGCGGAACCGGTTCTGGTTCTGAAGATAACATCATCACCGATTATTTGAATCAGGCCTACGGCTTGAAGATCAAATACATTCCTTACAAAGGTGGCGGAGACGTTGCCAAGGCGCTTGCTGGTGGACACATTCAATCAACGGTTAATAACCCGTCTGAACAGGATGGATTTTATAAAGCTGGCACAACCAAACCAATCGCAGCGTTCACCGACGAACGTATGCCTTTGTTCCCAGATGCACCAACATTCAAAGAATTGGGAAAAGATTTTTCCTACTTCATGCAGCGTAGTGTTGTTGGCGCACCAGGCATGAGCGCCGAAGCAGCAGCTTATTATCAAAAGTTGTTTTCAGATGTTTATAATTCAGCCGAATGGCAGGAATATCGCAACAAGAAAAGCCTTCAGGGTGAATTCTTGACCGGTGATGCTCTTGTGAAATATTGGAAACATAACATTGCCGTTCATGCGGCTTTGGTTAAATAATAAGCTACTTTAAATAATACGTTACCTTGATATCCTTGGGTGTTTTGGCACCCAAGGATATTAATAATAAAAATAAAAAACCTAACAAAAAGGCCTCCCTATCAATGAGACGTGCAGAATTATTAATGGCCGCTGTATTAGCGGCCTTCTCCATTTATTTAATGTGGAAAAGTGCAGAATTGCCAGTCGGATGGATTCCCGGAGAGGGGCCAGGCGGCGGCGCATTTCCGTTTTGGTTAGCGGTGGGCATGTTGGTTTGTACCATCCTTATTATCATTCGCTGGTTCCGTCGGGCTGATGAGCCAGCGCGCTCAACAGATGCTTATATGGATGAGCACGCATTGGTTTTATTTGCTCTGGTGGCGGGATCGTTAGCTGTCACTATCGGAATAATCGAAGTAGCCGGTGTGTATGTAGCCATTCCCCTGTTTCTTATTTTTTACTTACGCGTTATGGGCAAGCATCATTGGGCATTAATAGGTTCAATCGCAGTGGCAACCCCGGTGATTTTATTTTTCTTTTTTGAAATAGCTTTGAAAATTACCCTGCCAAAAGGCATTACTGAAACTTGGTTCTACCCCCTTTACGCAATGTTTCTTTAGACCAGAGAGCTGAATTCACATGGAAATATTATCATTTTTACTAGACGGTTTTGCGCTGGCGTTTGAACCGCTTAATCTTGGGCTGGTCATTCTTGGCGTAATTCTTGGCCTGTTTATTGGTGCCATGCCTGGGCTAGGTTCGGTCAACGGTGTCGCAATTTTATTGCCAATGACATACTTGGTTCCGCCAACCTCTGCCGTCATATTTTTGGGCGCCATTTATTATGGAGCCATGTACGGCGGTGCCATCAGTTCCATCATGTTAGGGATTCCCGGGGCATCTACCGCTGTTGCCACTACTTTTGATGGCCGCCCAATGGCCCTAAAGGGTAAGGGCGATTTGGCGTTGGTTGCCGCTGCTACGGCGTCGTTTGTTGGTGGGTCAATTTCGGTAGTGCTATTTACCTTGTTTGCACCACCCTTGGCCGATGTTGCGCTGGCATTTAGTGCACCAGAAGATTTTGCATTGATGCTTTTAGCGTTTGCAACATTTATTGGATTGGGCGGTGATGATATTCCGAAAACATTTTTTTCCATATTCATCGGCCTAGTTTTAAGCACCGTTGGCCTTGATATCATTAGTGGCGAGCCACGCCTTATTTTTATGGGTTTGCCGGGCTTTATGCATGGCATTAATTTCTTGGTTCTTGCCATCGGAATTTATGGCATTGGCGAAATGCTATGGACCATCGAAACCACCAAAGGGACCATGGAAATTACCCATGCCAATATCACCTTTCGCCGCATCGGCAAGGCGATACTCAGCCTGAAAAGCGGCATCAAGACCATGGTGATGAGCTCATTTTTGGGATACTTCGTTGGTATTTTGCCGGCTGCCGGGGCAACGCCCGGGGCCTTGATGGCTTATGGTATAGCCAAGGGCACATCAAAAGATCCAGAAAGTTTCGGCAAGGGTAACGTAAAGGGTGTTTTGGCCCCAGAAGCTGCCAATAACGCAGCCAGCACTGGTTCTATGTTGCCAATGTTAACGCTCGGCATACCCGGTTCACCGACGACTGCTATATTGCTTGGTGGCATGGTCATCTGGGGCCTTGATCCCGGACCAATGTTGTTTGTTGAACACAAAGAATTTGTTTGGGGGCTTATTGCCAGCCTTTACGCGGCTAATTTCTTTGCGCTTGTCATTAACCTGTCATTTATCCCGATGTTTCTGTGGGTGCTACGTATGCCGTTCACTATTTTAGCACCAATCATTTTTGTGCTTTGCATCATTGGTGGCTATGCGCCGACACAAGATATGCACGATGTCTGGTTGATGCTTGTTTTTGGTGTTGTCGGTTATCTAATGCGCAAGCTGGATTATCCAATGGCCCCGGCGGTGTTGGCAATTGTTCTTGGCCCATTGGCGGAAACGTCCATGCGTCAGTCATTGTTAATGTCTAGCGGGTCATTTGAAATATTCTTTTTCCGCCCGATTTCCGGAACCATTATGGTTATTGCAATCTTTTTGTTGATATTGCCGTTACTGCATTCCTTTAACAGAATGATGCGTCACCGGGCATCTCGCTGGCCGCTATAATTTTAAAGCTCTAATAATAAATTTTTGAGGAAAACTCATGTCTAACAACAAAACTGTTTTCGACCTTATAAAATCCGTAGAAAACGTAAACGGAGTTGCTTTATCGGCACCGGATCGCCCTGACCTAACTTATAAGGGGCTGCTAGATTTGATCGAACGCAGCGTGGCATCAATTAATGATATGGGCATTGGCCGTAACGATCGGGTTGCTATCGTGCTTGCAAATGGTCCTGAAATGGCAACAGCCTTTTTGGCCTTTGGGGCTGGCGCCACAACAGCGCCGCTTAACCCTAACTACCGGGCTGATGAATATCGTTTTTATCTTGAAGATCTTAACGCCAAGGCGTTGGTAGTTGAAGAAGACAGCACATCACCATCCATCGAGGTTGCGGTTGATTTGGGCATTCCGGTTATTCGGTTGCACGTTAGTGCCGATATGGCTGCTGGTGAATTTGATGCAGTTGCTGGCGAGGGTGCGAGCAGTGGGGCCAAGCCTGCTTTAGCAGGGTTTGCCCAAGTTGATGATGTTGGTTTGGTTTTGCATACTTCTGGTACCACATCACGGCCGAAACTGGTTCCGCTTTCACAGCGCAACCTTGTTGCTTCGGCCCTTAGCATTGGTGCCACATTGAAGCTAACTCCGGCTGATCGCAGCCTTAATATAATGCCGTTGTTTCATATTCATGGACTTATCGCGGTCGTATTATCATCACTTACATCCGGTGCCAGTGTTTATTGTACGCCCGGTTTTAATGCCCTAAAGGTTTTCAAGTGGATGGCCGATTGCAAGCCCACTTGGTATTCGGCAGTACCGACAATGCATCAGGCAATTTTAAGCCGTGCCAGCAAGAATCTAGATATAGTTAAAAATGCTGGCCTTCGTTTTGTGCGCTCATCATCATCATCATTGCCACCGCAGGTGATGTCGGAATTGGAAGAAACATTTGCCTGCCCGGTGATTGAAGCCTACGGCATGACCGAAGCAACCCATCAGATGGCATCTAACCCATTACCGCCAGCAGCGCGTAAGCCCGGAACCGTCGGTATTGCCGCAGGCCCAGAAGTTGGAATAATGGACGAGCAGGGCAACTTGCTTGGTCGGGGTGAAACTGGTGAAATCGTAATCAAAGGTGATAACGTTACCGCCGGATACGAAAACAACCCACAAGCCAACATCGATAATTTTACCAACGGTTGGTTCCGCACTGGCGATCAAGGCATCATGGATGCTGAGGGTTATTTGGCCATTACTGGGCGGCTTAAAGAAATTATCAATCGCGGTGGCGAAAAAATATCACCACGCGAAGTTGATGAAGTATTGATGGACCATCCCGCCGTGCAGCAAGTGGTTACTTTTGCTATACCCCACGACAAACTAGGCGAAGAAGTGGCCGCTGTTATTGTTTTGCGTGAAGGTGCTAAGGCCGAAGAAAACGAAATTCGTGATTTTGCCAAAGAACATCTGGCTGATTTCAAAGTCCCAAGAAAGATTATTTTCATGGATGAAATCCCCAAAGGCGCAACTGGCAAACTGCAACGTATTGGTTTGGCTGAAAAGTTAGGACTCGTCTGATGAAGATTTGTATTTATGGCGCAGGTGCAATCGGCGGTTACATGGGTGCAGAACTAGCGCGCACCGGTGTTGATGTCAGCCTGATTGCACGCGGTCCACATCTAAAGGCGATGCGCGAAAATGGTTTGAAATTAAGGATTGGCGACGAAGAGCACGTCACCCACCCGACCTGTACCGATAACCCAGCCGACCTTGGCCCGCAGGATTTTGTTATTGTTACCCTAAAGGCCCATTCGGTTCCCAATGTGGTTGATGCAATGCAGCCTTTGTTAGGGCCGGATACGGCAGTTGTAACTGCAGTTAACGGTGTGCCGTGGTGGTATTTTTATGGCCTTGAAGGTGATTTTGAGGGTCGCCGCATGGAAACCGTTGATCCGGGTTCCGTACAATGGAATGGCATCGGGCCTGAACGCGCCATTGGTTGCGTTGTTTATCCGGCTTGTGAAATTGCTGAACCGGGTGTCATTCAACACACCAGCGGAAACAAATTTACCCTAGGTGAACCCAATGGCGAGAAGACCGAGCGCATCCAAAAACTTAGCCAAGCATTAATGGCGGCTAATTTGAAAGCCCCGGTTCGCCCACGTATTCGCGATGAAATTTGGATAAAATTGTGGGGCAACCTCAGCTTTAATCCGATTAGCGCGCTAACCTCAGCCACGTTAGAACAAATTGCCGGAGATGATGGCACCCGTGCAGTTGTTCGCGCCATGATGGTTGAAGCCCAAGCCATCGGTGAAGCATTGGGTGTGAAATTTCCAGTTACCGTTGACAAACGTATTGATGGTGCCGCCGCGGTTGGCGCACACAAGACATCCATGTTGCAAGATTTAGAACTAGGCCGACCAATGGAAATTGATGCCTTGGTCGCCGCTGTTTCTGAAATGGGTGTATTGGTGGGAATGAAAACACCAACCATCGATACTGTTTTGGCATTGGTTCGCCAGCGTGCACGTATCGCTGGTTGTTATCAGTAGTTTTATAAATAAAATAATTTTAACGCCACAGGGTAACGCGAGCTTAGCATATACCTTGTGTGCATATTATGGGAACAAAAGCGATGACCGAATTTGAATGGAAAGATTCTTATAGCGTTGGCGTTGATGAATTAGACGATCAGCACATGGTTTTAATTGATATGATTAATTACCTTCACAAAGTGGAAAGTGAAGGGGGCGACCTAACTGAGGTAATGAAATCTTTGTCGTGGTATGTGCGCGACCATTTTGCGCTTGAAGAAACCATGATGAAAAATGCTGGCTACCCCGATATGGAAGAACATATCGCCGGACACCGTGAGTTCGAAAAATGGTTTAAGTCCGTGCAATCAGATATGGAAACTGGCAAGTCAGATACAAAAATTATTGCCAAATCCATCGGTGAACACTTGATTGATTGGTTAAAACACCACATCACCGAAGATGACATGGATTATAAGGGTAAAATCTAAGGTTAAATCATTGGTTTTAAGGGGTTTTTTGCCTATAATTCCCGCAATTGCCATAAATTGACAGCAAATGGGTAAATCCACAGATTAAATTTTAATACATTATTGCACCCCAAAGAATGTGTAATTAAGATATTCGCAGAATATTAAAAATGCCTCATGGAATGGGCATAAAATTAAACTTGGGGG
>JAOUJU010000122.1 GCA_029883045.1 Rhodospirillaceae bacterium | reverse complement strand
CGCCCGACACGCCACAATGCATCACCAAGATGGTCATTAATTATGGGGTCCTCTGGTCGCAGCAAAACAGCACGTTCAAGTTTTTTAACCGCTGTGGCAAAATCACCTAGTTGATATAGCCCCCAGCCAAGACTATCGACAATGTAGCCATCGCGCGGGCGCAAATCGACAGCTTTTTGTATCATTGACACTGCTTTTTCCAGGTTTATTTTTTTCTCAATCCACGAATAACCAAGATAGTTCAAAACAAACGGTTGATCGGGGTCCATCTTTAGCGCTGTTAAAAAATCATTCTCGGCTTTTTTCCACTTATCAGAACGTTCAAATGATATGCCGCGCGAATAAAAAATTCCCCAATGGCGTTTATCAATTTTATTTATACGACCTAGGGCCTGACTGTATGCGGTGGCGGCCTCAGAAAATCTTTCTGCCCGGCGCAATATGTCACCTAGTTCAACCAGCGCACTGGAATTAGATTTATTAGCAGCGGATATTTCCTTTAGCATTTTTATTGCGTCATCGATTTGTTTTAGCCTTTCCAAGTTTACGGCTATTCTTAATTTTGTCTGTTCGTACATTATCGATGATTGGGGGATTTTTTTATAAATGCTATTTGCATCATCAAAGCGTTGATAAGATTCTAATATGTTGCCGACAACGGTAATGGCCGCAGGAAAATCAGGGCGCAGATAAAGTGCCAGCTGCGCCAATACCATGGCCGATTCAGTTGCCCCTTGGACGCTTAATGATGAAGCAAGACCAAACATTGCTTCGGCCGCACCGCGCGCCGGGGTGTTTATTTCGGGCGCTGGTTTAATGCCTGATTTTATTCTTTTCTCAGCCGCGGCCAAAGTTCCATACGCTTCATCAATGGCGTCATATTGGGCATAAATTTCTAAGGCCTCTGTGGGTTTGCCACTGCGTTCTAGCATCCCACCAAAATGCTGGGCAAGGCGCAGCGACATCCCGGATTCTTTAACCACGGCGTTATAATTTATTTCAGCCGCTTCCCCTTTGCCGCCCATATCGTTTATCAGGCCAAGGTGTAATTCGCTAAATGCTAGCGAACCTGTTTTTTCTTTGTCCTTTGCCAATGCTTTTATTGCCTGATCGAATTTTTTTTCACCGGCCAGTGCCCACGCATTTAATATTGGGCCAACATAGGCGTTTATACCCTCTAGCTTTTTGCCGTCGGTTTTAAAATATTTACCCACATCGCCATAGTTGCCTGATTTTATTAACTGTGCAGCATGAACAATATCTGATAACGGCGCATCACCGCCTAGTTTTTCTATGCGCTGAAGAAAGCCTATACCGCCCGCAATATCGCCTTCGCTTAGGGCCAACACGTATGCCCGTCGCAAAAGTTCTATATTATCTGGAACCATTTTAGCGGCAGCACCTAAAAACAATGCAGCGTTAAGGGTATCGCGCGAAGTTTGGGCGTGGCGTCCGGCAAGATAATTACCTGAAAATGTTATGCCGGGCTCGCCTTTGATGGCAGCAATGCCATGCGACGGCACAAACGCCGCCGCTGCTAATAAACTTAGCCCCAATGCCTGCGCGAATAAAATTGATTGGATGGAAAATTTTTGCAACATAGGCCCCAGTCTACCCAGCATAGGCCCCAATCGCAAACAAGTTTCACGTCTATTTATCCATACTTTGCTGATTTTACATATTGGGATAATTGGGCCCACCACCACCTTCAGGCACAGTCCAGACTATGTTGCCAAGGGGGTCCTTAATGTCGCAGGTTTTACAATGAACACAATTAGCTGCATTTATTTGTAAACGCGCGGCGGTTTTGTCATCGTTATTGATAAATTCATAAACCCCTGCTGGGCAGTATCTTGCTTCTGGTCCATCATAAAGCACAAGGTTGGTTTCAACCGGAATGCGTTCATCCTTTAACGTTAGATGGCACGGTTGATTTTCTTGGTGTGAAGTTCCGGAAATATAAACCGAACTAAGCCTATCAAATGTTAGTACCCCGTCTGGTTTGGGATAATCAATTTTGCGCGGTTTGCTGGCACGTAGCAATTGCGCCCGATCAGGCCCGTGGTGGCTTAGCGTCCACGGTGCCCGACCACGAAAAATGTATGTATCAATGGCGCTTAATATAAGTCCCGGCCACAGTCCCCATTTGAATGATGGGCGAATATTGCGCGCAAGATATAATTCGTTAAACACCCAACTTTTTTTCATTTGTTCGGGATATTCATTTAGCAATTCCCCGCCGCCATTTTTAAGCGCCCCGCATACTGCATCAGCGGCAACCATTGCCGACTTCATTGCAGTATGAGAACCCTTTATGCGCGGAACATTCATAAAACCAGCCGCCGCACCAATAAGTGCGCCACCGGGAAAAACTAGCTTGGGGATGGACTGGAACCCACCCTCATTCAGTGCGCGCGCGCCATAGGCAATTCGCCGCCCGCCAGTAAATGTTGGTTTTATTGCCGGATGCGTTTTAAAACGCTGCATTTCATCAAACGGCGAAAGATAGGGGTTGGCATAATCAAGCCCAGTAATAAAACCAACCGCAACCATGTTTCCTTCAAGATGGTAAAGAAACGATCCCCCATAAACATCTGCACTTAACGGCCAGCCGATGGAATGAACAACCAAACCGGGTTTATGTTCGGCGGGGTTTATTTCCCACAGTTCTTTTATGCCAAGACCATAGGTTTGTTCTTGGGTGGCGTCGGTTAAATTAAATCGCTCTTTTAATTGTTCTGAAAGCGACCCGCGGCAGCCTTCGGCAAATAGGGTGTATTTACCAACAAGCTCAACCCCCGGCTCGAAGTTTGCGCCGGGTGTGCCATCGCGCCCTAACCCCATATCACCAGTGGCAATGCCAGTTACCCGCCCGTTTGTATCATATAAAATTTCTGCCGCCGCGAACCCTGGAAATATCTCAACCCCAATGTTTTCCGCTTGGCTTCCTAACCAGCGGGCGACAAGGCCAAGGCTGGCAACAAAATTTCCATGATTTTTCATTCCCGGTGGAAGCGGAAGGGAAAAAGCAGATTTTTTTGTCAGGAATAAAAAACGGTCTTTGCTGACTGGTTGGGTAAGCGGCGCGCCCAGTTCTTGCCAATTGGGGAAAAGCTCGTTCAGCGCTATGGGGTCAATCACGGCACCGGACAGGGTGTGGGCCCCAACTTCTGAGCCCTTTTCCACAACGCAAACACTTATATCAACGCCTAATTGTTGTGCGTTTTGTTTGATGCGAATTGCGGCGCTAAGGCCAGCCACCCCACCACCCACTACAATTACGTCAAATTGCATCTGTTCGCGCGCTGGTCTGTCTATGGTGGCTTTGGTCGCGCTTTGCATACGTTGGTAAACCCCTGAAAAATTGTGATTATTAAATAAAATTGTATTGTATGGTTTCAGGGGATGGAAGTGCAAAACCCCGGTGTTATGATTATGGCCGGAACTAAAGGATTCTTTCAAATATGGTATTTTCGCAAACATACCTGCAAAAAAACGCAGATAACCTCAGCCCGGATGAGATTATGCGCTGGCATATCGCTGCTGGCGTGGATGAGACCATAGGCGAAGAAAGCCAAAATAGGTTTGATGCAATTCAAAGTGCCCAAGCTCTGGCCCCAGCTCCAGCTCAAACACCTGCACCAGCAGCGGTGCAAACCATTACACAAAACCCAAAACCAATCCCTGATCTAACCCCCGGTCTGCCACAAATGCCGCCCGCGGCAAAAGCTAACATAAAAACACCCGGCCACGACCAAGCGCTCAAATCAGCGGTAAAAATTGCTGGCGATGTAAAAACCATTGATGAATTAAGGGCAGCATTAGAACAGTTTGATGGCTGTGCCTTAAAAAAAACTGCAACCAATATGGTATTTGGTGACGGCAATCAATCGGCCAAGGTGGTGTTAATAGGTGATGCCCCGGGTGCAGATGAAGACCGCCAAGGCATTCCGTTTGCAGGGCCCAGTGGCACGCTTTTAGATAAGATGCTTGCTTCTATCAATCTTTCGCGTAGCGATGTGTATATATCTAATACGGTTTTTTGGCGCCCGCCTGGCAATCGTACACCCAATGCAGGCGAAATTGCGGTTTGCCAACCTTTCGTTGAGCGAATGGTCGAACTGATAGACCCTGAAATACTTATTACCGTTGGCGGTCCCGCTACCCATTCATTATTGGCCCAGCAGGGAAGCGTTTCTAAACTGCGCGGTAAGTGGTTCACATTTGAAACCCCACGCATGAGCCGTCCAATAATGGCAACGGCAATTTATCATCCAGACTATCTGCTTAGCTCGCCAGCGATGAAGCGGCCTACTTGGCACGATTTAATTGAAATTCGCAAAAAAATTGACGGCCTAGGATAATCAAGGCGGCGCTTCGGTTTTTGTAATCAATCTATTGAAACTAAACGATTTTTTTGCCTAGAGGGGTAAATTAGCACCATTTTTATGTATACAAAATGGCGGATTTTAGGGGATTAATTATTCTTTGCTCGGCGTTATCTATGCTAGAAGCACCACATATTAATATTGCAACGCCCATTGAAGTTTTAAAACCATGAAATCAGCACATATTTCCCAAATATTTAAGGTTACTGCGATTGCAGTGGTTGTGGTGATGTTGCACCAATCATCGGTTTATGCCGCCAGCAAACCAACCCCAATACCAAAGCCCGCATCTAAGGTCGCGTTGGTGGGCGCTATTTCGCCGGATATTATGCCCACGGTCTTGGGCGCAGATGACGTGCAGCGTTATGGAAAAATTTTCCAGCTTCAGGAAAAAGGCGATTGGGCCCAAGCCGACAAAATAATAAAAACCATTGATGATAAATTGCTAATGGGCCACGTGCTAGCACAGCGCTACCTTCATCCAACCAAGTACCGTTCCAAATACAAAGAATTAAAGGAATGGATGGATGAATATGCCGATCATCATTACGCCCCACAGATTTATAAACTGGCGCTTCGTCGCCGTCCGGCAAATTGGAAAAAACCAAAACCCCCGCAGGCCGGGCGCAACCTAACACCGCTTAGCGCGTTAGAAAGCGAACCCATTGCCAAGCCGCCAGAAAAAAGGTTAAACCGCGCCCAACGGCGCGAGGTATGGCGTCTTAAAATCCGCATCCGTGACCGTTTACGTCGCGGCCACACAAAAGCGGTCAAGCAAATGCTTGATGATAAAAATCTCAAACGTTTGTTCAGCGATTACAACATGGATTGGGCGTATGCCCGTTTAGCCAAAGGTTATTTCATGGATGGACGCGATGAATGGGCAACCCAATGGGCGGAAAAAGCAACCAAGCGTTCGGGCTTATATCTGCCCGAAGCCCACTGGACAGCTGGTCTTGCGTTGTGGCGTCAGGGCGAACATTTACGCGCAGCCGCCCATTTTGAAAAATCAGCCGAACTTGATAGCTCACCGTGGACCCATTCGGCAGCTGCTTTTTGGGCAGCTAGGGCATATATGGTTGCCAGAAAGCCGGAAAAGGTTACGGCCCTGTTGTTAGGTGCGGCCGAACACGAGCGAACATTTTATGGAATGTTAGCGGCCCGTTTGATGGGACGGGAAATAAATTTCAATTGGGAGATACCGCCGTTAGCTGGTGATGAAACCCGAAAATTAAAAGGCAACAAAGGCGGCAGGCGCGCCTTGGCGTTACTGCAATTGGGCAAGGACGCAATGGCCGAACGCGAACTGCGTAAGGTTGCGACGTTGGTATCAAAAGACGCGGCTAGGGATATTTTAGCAATCGCCGCCAATGCCGGCATGGCTGAACTTGCCATGCGCTTGGACGGAATGCTTTATCCAGATGGCGGCGGGTTGGATGGGGCAGTTTATCCGGTTCCCGTATGGCAACCGGAAGATGGCTTTAAAGTTGACCGCGCATTGATATATGCACTTGTACGCCAAGAAAGCCGCTTTAACCCCAATGCCAAATCAGGTGTCGGTGCGCGCGGTTTGATGCAACTTATGC
>JAOUJU010000121.1 GCA_029883045.1 Rhodospirillaceae bacterium | reverse complement strand
CTTAGCATAAACATATAAGGAAAAACCAAGCGAACATTGGCTATGATTAATATAGCAAGCTTTTTAATAGTTTTTTTAAGCCCCATGGGTGATTTTTAACGTTATTGGGGTATGTTTATAACCATAACCCTGCTTGACCGTTTATGCATTCAAAGTGCCTAATAAATAGAGTAAATCGTCCGATTCGCATCTTTTGTTGATGGGGTGCATTTGTGTTTAAATAACTGCTTTAAGCCGGGCCAATGCTTAATAGCTTCTGGGTAAAGGTAAAATAAATGACGCGATTGCAGCCAATAAACGAAAGGATTAATCCAATATTTTTTTTAAAACACACTTTTGGTTTTTTGCTGGCTGTTTGCATTTTTACACATACCACCGATACCCGCGCCCAAACCCCACAACAAGACGGCGCATCACAACCACAGGCCAAAAGCGCATCGGGGCTGCCTTTGCCACGATTTGTTTCCATATCCGGCCATGAGGTCAACCTGCGCACCGGACCGGGCCTACAATACCCCATTGAATGGGTCTACCGCTTAAAGGGGCTGCCCCTTGAAATAATAGCCGAATACAAAACATGGCGAAAAGTACGCGACTGGGAAGGGGCGCAAGGCTGGGTTCATCAGACCATGCTTAATGGTAAACGTGCGTTTATAATTACCAATGGCCCCCACCCAATTTACAAAAACCCCGAAAACGCCAGCAAACTAATAGCGCGCGCCGAAACGGGCGTAGTCGGTGAATTATTAAACTGTGAGGAAAAGTCCCAGTGGTGCCGGGTCAAGGCCGATGGGTTTGAAGGCTGGCTAAAACGTGAGAGTTTCTGGGGAGTTATGAACGAAGAAAGCGTCAATTAATTATTTTATATACAACCAATTGATCATAATTTTTTCTTATATTTGCCGCTACCGTGTTGATATAACTATATATTTATATTAATTCCGACCCCACGATCGCTACTTGCGCATCAAAACAATATTTAAGCAAAATCACCGGCTAGGGCCGCCCTTACGGGTTCTGGTAATTTGGCCATGTGCGAATATTTTTCGTGGGCGATAGAAAAAATTATCTCGGCGCCATCCTGTTTAAATTTTTTAATCTGTTCAGCGTTAAATGGAAAATGCACAAATTGGATGGACGATGCCTTGCCCTCGGCTGTGGTGCGGTCAATATCGGTTTCCGCTACCGCCATTATTTTTTCACCCATAAATTCAATGCTAATGGTTTCTTCAACCCCGCCAAGGCCAGCCAAAAACTTTTCCCTTCTTTTGGGATCATCAATTTCAAACATTAAAGTAGCCACTAATTCTGAACCATTGGGCATAAGTGTGGAATATGCGCTTAGTTCGTCATCAATTTGCTCTTCACCACCTTTTTCGATGTGCAGCATTTCGTGAATTTGGTGAACGATGGTGTCATAGTTTTCAAAATACGCCGTCGCATCGGGACCGATGTGTAGGCGACGATTTTTTTTCAATTCGGTGATGCGCGTGCGCAATTCCTTGCGCTGCTGGGCATAAACCGCCATATCCATTATGTCTTCGCGGGTTACGTTATGATTTTCCCTAGGCATTTATATAATCCTTAAAAAACAATGGCTTATAGAAAATATAGATTACAAACCATAGGCCAGGGCCAACACCTGAATGGGGTGGCGCAGGGCCTTGGCCCTGCTATCCATTGGTGCATCCTTGCGTTCAAGCCCTTGGGCAATTTGGTCGCGCGCTAGCGGGCATTCAGAAACCACATATTTATTTCCGGCCTTGGCCGCATCACGAAATACGGCCGATCCTATCTTCATCCCGACTTCAAAATTTTCTTTCATTACCCCCCACGAACCACCGTGTCCGGAACACCGTTCAATAACTGTGGTATTGGTGCCGGGAATAAGTTTCAATAATTCCTCTGCCTTGCGCCCCATGTTTTGCGCACGGGAATGACATGATATGTGTGCGGTAACACCGCCTTCAACTGGGCCCAAACCACTGGCTAGGCCTTCTTTTTTGGCCATGGCAACAACGTATTCGGTGGCGTCATATACGGCACCGCTAAGTAATTTTACGTTTTCATCTTCCGGTTCAATCAACGGCCATTCAAATTTTAACATTAATGAACACGATGCCACGGGAACCACAACATCGTAGCCTTTTTCGATCCATGGTTTCATGGTTGCGGAAATGGTTTTTGCCTTTGTGCTAACGCGCGCAATGTCGCCTTGTTCTAATTGCGGCATACCACAACATTCAGGATATACAATTTCTGTTTCAACCCCGTTTTTGGCAAGCACGCCACGGGTCGCCAATACAATTTCTGGTGCGTTGTATTCGCCAAAACAAGATGCATAAATTACTGCCTTGCGCCCGAACGCTGGGGCATCGCGGTTAATTTCAGGTGTGCTTTCGGCTGCCTTTTTTTGGCAAGTTTTAGCAGAAAACTGGGGCAATTCGGCATCATGATGAATGGCGCCAACAGCCTGCATCAATGGCCGGGTCAATGAATTACCGCGCCTAGATGCCCAGTTGGCAAGACCTGAAATTGATGTTGCCAATGGCCCGTTTTTATCCATTTCGGTCAGGCGGGCAGCATGTTTATCGTTGGTGCCATTTTTTAACTGAAGCGCGCGGGCGCGCAACATAAGATGGGGGAAATCAAGATTAAATTCGTGTGGTGGCACGTACGGACATTTGGTTAAAAAACACATATCACAAAGGGTGCAGGCATCAATTATGGGTTTGAAATTTTTCGAATCGACGCTATCAAGCTCGCCGGTATCAGATTCATCAACCAAATCAAAAAGCCGCGGAAATGAATCGCATAAATTGAAGCACCGCCTACAACCGTGGCAAATATCAAACGCGCGCCTTAGCTCAATATCTAGCTTTTGCTCATCAAGGAAATCATCTTCTTTCCATGGAATTGGGTGACGGGTTGGTGCCTCTAGGCTGCCTTCGCGCATTTTTTTTACCTAATCTAAGAACGTTTTTTAATGAAAAAAACAGCGAGGCATTAATTAAAATGTCCCCGCTGTTTTAATTATTTCCTGATGGAAATTATTCCGAGGTTAATCCAGTGCGTCGAGCGCTTTTTGGAAGCGTCCGGCATGAGATTTTTCAGCCTTGGCCAAAGTTTCAAACCAATCGGCAATTTCATCAAAACCTTCATCACGCGCGGTTTTAGCCATGCCCGGATACATGTCGGTGTATTCATGGGTTTCGCCAGCGATTGATGCTTTTAGGTTATCACCTGTGGCGCCAATGGGCAGGCCAGTTGCGGGATCGCCACATTCTTCCAAAAATTCTAGGTGGCCGTGGGCGTGGCCTGTTTCACCTTCGGCGGTGGAACGAAACACGGTTGCGGTATCGTTGTAACCTTCGATGTCTGCTTTTTGTGCGAAATAAAGATACCGACGGTTAGCCTGGCTTTCGCCTGCGAATGCATCTTTCAGATTACCTTCTGTCTTGCTGCCTTTTAGGCTCATTTTTTGCCTCCTAAAGTTTGTTTATAAATTCATGCACGTCACATAAAGCGTGATTTACAATAACGAATAGCTGATTTTGTTTAATCAATTAAAGCAGCCATGTCAACATCTTATATCATTTCTAATGTACCATATAGTCCATTGATTACAATAGATTAATTTGCTGATAAGCGAACAACTACTTCTACGCTTGTGGCCTTTGTGCCAGCGGGCAGCGAAGGCATTTTGGCAAGCACAACATCGCTTGCGGGAATGTCTTGCAAGGTGCCGGTTTCTTCAAAATAGAAATGGCCGTGGTTGGTGGTGGTGGTATCAAAATGTGAACGCTGCGGATCTATCACCACCTCGCGCAAAAGACCTGCATCAGTAAATTGGTGAAGGGTGTTGTAAACCGTAGCAAGCGATACCGGAACCGATGCTGCCTGCGCTTCGGCGTGAAGTGTTTCAGCCGTAACATGGCGCGGTGAATTTTCAAATAATAGTTTAGCTAAGGCAAGGCGCTGGCGAGTGGGCCTGAGGCCAGCATTTCTTAGCTGTTCGATAACTTGGGAATAGGGTCGCATTATTATTTCCTCAATTTTTAAACACAATTTTTTGTTTTTTTATAAACTACGAATCGGGCGTGTCTCACATTAGTGGTAAAACCTAGGCACCAACATGACCCATATCAATAGCATAAAAACCCAGTAGATTTTCTTTATATTGATTATGGAGTTTTCTAGCACACATTGATTTTACAGGCAAAAAGAAATTACCTTACAAGTTATAGGGGTATTTTAATGCACGCCTGTATATGCCAGAGCGAGCAAAAACACCCTAATCCCCAGAAGCTATGCGCGCGACTAATTCAGCCACCGTTGGTATGAAGTTATTGGAATAAAATGGGTCTTTTTTGAACATGTACCCATTATGCCCGGAAAACATCAGTCCGCTTTCAATGTCTTCGGTGTGGGCAATAGATTGCAGGGCCTTTTGAATACAAAATGATGTAGGGTCAGCCCGCTTGCCGGTTGTCCCTTCTTCGTTGTCGGCCCAGTTGGAAAAACGACACTGCGAAAGGCAGCACATACACGCGGCCTGATCAGCCAAAATTTGCTGTGCGGTTTCGGGGGCAACAAACATTAAGGTGCTGGCCGGGGTTTTCATACCCTCGCTAAGGCCATCATTAATGTATCCTTCGGCCCTAGGCAGATCAGCTGGCCGCAAATAGACCGGACGGCCACGGGGGCCGAGCTTAAGTTCTGCACTAAAATCATCTTCGGGTTTCGCCCGGTATTCAACTTGGCGTTCATTGCGCGCTTGCAGTTCCATCAACATGGTGTTTTTTACCGCTGAAGAATAAAACCCGGTTGGGCTAAAATTTTGCAATAAAATATCATCTTCTTCCAATGTCATCAGGCGTGCTTTCCACGCATTTGATATGGGGCTTTCTTTTGTTAACAATGGACGGGTCCCAAATTGAAACGCAATAGGGCCAAGCTCATCATTGTCTATCCAGTTTTCCCAATCGCGCAAATACCAAACGCCGCCAGCCATAATGATAGGCGTTTCATCAAGCCCGTTAGCGCGCATAACTTTTCTAAGATCGGCTACACGCCCGTAGGGGTCTTGCGGCGATTTAGGGTCTTCGGCATTGGAAAGCCCATTATGTCCACCAGCCAACCACGGGTCTTCGTAAACTACGCCGCCCAACCAATCTGGTACATTTTTGAAAGAGCGTTTCCACAATGCATTAAACGCACGCGCCGATGAAACGATGGGGTGATAATAGGTATCATATTTGGCTGCAATTTCCGCAACCCCATAAGGCATACCAGCGCCACAGGTAACGCCATGAATTAAATCGCCCGCTTCGGATAAAACACCGTGAAGTATTTCAACCGTACCGCCGGCTTCCCATAAAACGTTCATGTGGATGCGCCCGTTGCCACCGGAAACGTCGGCTGCAATGCGGGCCTGCTCGATACCGCCTTGAATGGCATAATCTTTTAATTCGCGAAATCGCTCGGTTCGGGTTTTGCCGTGATAAATCTGTGGGATTGGTTTGCCGTCTTTGTCATAGCTATCAGGGTTAACGCAGGAAAAAGTTCCAACCCCGCCAGCAGCGGCCCACGCGCCCGCAGTCAAACCATTAGAAACAGCAACACCTTTGCCGCCTTCAACTAATGGCAGCACTTCTTTACCGGAAATATTTAATTTTTTAAGCGGCTTCACGCGAAAGTTCTCCAGAGCAAAAACAAAATCGTAATATATTTAAAAAAATTAAAACGGGGCGACTATTTCTAGCCGCCCCGTTTTATTATTCTCCGGCAGCTTTTTCTTCGGCGGTGATTTCTTCACCTGTTTCCTGATTAACTGCCTTCATGGAAAGTTTCATTTTACCGCGATCATCAATGCCAACTAGCTTGACCTTGACTTCGTCGCCTTCGTTTACAACGTCGGTAACTTTTTCAACCCGGCGTGGTGCCAGTTCAGAAATATGAACCAAGCCATCGCGCGGACCCATGAAATTAACAAACGCACCAAAA
>JAOUJU010000120.1 GCA_029883045.1 Rhodospirillaceae bacterium | reverse complement strand
AGACGAAAACCAAATAGCGCGCAAAAACGTAAGGTCGCTAACAAACGAAGAAATAATTCCCGCCCAATCTATTTCCATTAAAACCGCCGCGAAAAGCCAATGGAATAAATGTTGCGCAGATATGAATTTTTTCTGTCTTCGCCGGCATAATCAAGACGAACGTTGGTATCGGGATTTAAATTATAAATCGCCCCGGCAAAACGGGTGCTAACATTGGTAACAACCCCGCCATCAATTTCCGGTGCAAAAGAAAATCCGGCAAAGGGGCGAAAATTTTCTGATGCTTGCCAATCCAATTTTAAAGAATAACCGCCTGTGCGTTTTGCTGGTTTTTTGGAAAAACCATTTATCCATTTTCCACTTATCCAAAATGGCATTTTTGCCATGTATTGGACGAAACCGGGATCAATATTTTCGCTATCGCCGCTGGCATAATCTTTGTGCAAAAGATTTATGGTTGCAACCGTTGGACCAAAAACCCCTGCCCCATCCCATAATTTTATCCCGCCATCGCTAGCCAAGGCATAGCGCGCCAGAAAATCTGCATTTGGTGTTGCATAAAAAGATGCGTTTAAATATGCCCCATTGGCAAAATTATGCCCTATCCCGCCACCGATTGATGTATCGGACGCTGCAAAGCGATTTGCCTGAACCAATGTAAAATTTGCAGATGTGTTGTCATTAATTTTGCGTGAAAGAAAAATATTTTCTTCGTGCCAATCTTTTCTGGCGGAGCGGGAAAAGCTGCTGTTGGAATAACCAATGCTCGCTTGCCATTCTTTTTTTCTTTCTTCGCTTTTGGCAGCGCCAACCATTGCTGAAGTAAGCAAAATAATCGCAAGGGCGATGATGGTTTTTTTCATTACGATTTGCATTTGTCGCCAAGCAAGCGTTGTATTTTAAGAATTAGTTCTTCGGGCATAAACGGTTTGGCAATGTATTCTGCCGCACCAAGGTTCAAGCCCCCAACCACATCGCGCGATTGCTGGCGTGCACTAAGCATTACAACCGGGATATCTTTGGTGTCTGGGCTTTCTTTTAACAAACGCAAGACCTCTATCCCGTCCATGCCGGGCATCATGCCATCAAGAACAACAAGATCGGGCCTTTCTTCGCTGACCATTGACAAGCCATCTTCGCCATCGCCCGAACTGATTACGACAAAGCCTTTTTGTTCAAGCTTAAAGGTAAGAAGCTCAACCAGCATTTCATCATCATCGATGACAAGTATGGTGCACTGGTTTTCATTTGCAGACATTTATCAATATTCCCTTGTTTTTACACATAGCACGAGACATGCCAGCACACCCCGTTCGCATGCATGGACTAACATAAGGTCCCAAAGCCCATTTTTACAGGTATTACGGGAAAAAATGTGTCTGAATAGGCTATTTTAATAGGCGTATTCGCGAAATACCGGATCTACCGAGTTTTTCCACCGCCCGTTATAAGCAAATAACAGGTCTTCGGCGGCGGTCATTCCGGTTTCGGCTATCTGGAACAGAGGTTTAAGAAAGCGGGTTTCATCAAGCCCAACCCCATCCAAGCGCCCCCGCCTAGCCAAGCCACCATGCGCAATTTCAAGCATATCAAGGGATATATCGCCGGCACTTTGCCCACCTATCATTGCACCCAGTGCCAATTTGGGAACGTCAGCGCGTAAATTAATAACGTCTTGGGCTGTCCAGTCTTTTATTAAATCCCACGCTGCATTTCTGGCATCATCATCATACAGAAGACCAACCCACAGGGCGGAAAAGCCACAAAGGCGGCTCCACGGACCACCGTCGCCACCACGCATTTCAAGATATTTTTTAAGACGCACTTCGGGGAATGCGGTGGTTAGGTGATCTTCCCAATCGGCGATGGTAGGTTTTTCACCGGGTAACGCCGGAAGTTTAGCATTCATAAAATCACGGAACGATTGGCCCGAAGCATCAATATATTTGCCATTCCGATAAACAAAATACATTGGCACGTCGAGCATATATTCAACGTATCGATCAAAACCAAAACCGTCTTCAAATACAAACGGTAATATTCCGGTACGCTCAGGGTCGGTATCGGTCCAAATGTGGCTGCGATAGCTAAGATAACCCGATGGCTTGCCATCCTTAAACGGCGAATTAGCAAAAAGTGCGGTTGCTACTGGCTGCAACGCCATGGCGATACGAAACATTTTTGCCATTGTTTGCTCGGAATCAAAATCAAGGTTGACCTGTACCGTGCATGTTGCCTGCATCATATCAAGTCCAAGGTTGCCACGGGTTGGCATATAACGCTGCATAATTTTGTAACGACCTTTTGGCATCCATGGCAGTTCATCTCTTGGCCATTTGGGTTGATATCCCAGACCAAGAAATGCAATTCCCATTTCGCCAGCCACAGCCTTTACCTGCTGTAAATGAGTGCCTACTTCTTTGCAGGTTTCATGAATGTCGCTCACTGCTGCGCCCGAAAGCTCAACCTGGCCTGCTGGTTCCAATGTTATGGAACAACCATCATCAAGCTTAAGCGCGATTAATTTTCCCTCTTCCTCAACCTTTTGCCAGCCAAAACGGGTGAGTTTTTCCAACAAGGTTTTA
The DNA here is from genome assembly GCA_029883045.1 of Rhodospirillaceae bacterium. Lineage (GTDB taxonomy): Bacteria > Pseudomonadota > Alphaproteobacteria > Rhodospirillales > Magnetovibrionaceae > DAOVVL01. The sequence continues at coordinate 3,437 of JAOUJU010000120.1, read as the reverse complement.
ATGCCATTTTCGCCTTCGTATTCAAGCGGACGAAGGGTATCTAAATGATAGGCGAATTTTTCGTGCTCGGTTCCTATGCGCCATTCGCTTTTTGGTTTACACCCTGATGCCATGTATTCGACAAGCCGGTTACGGTTTTCAATAATTTCATCTGAACGTATAACTGTAGGGTTGCTTTTGAAACTCATAGCCAGTGCCTTTATCTTTATAATTTTTATAATTACTGCCAGTCACCGGATAATGCCTGCAATAGCGTCAATGCCGCAATAGCAGCGGTTTCAGTACGAAGTATCCGTGGGCCGAGCCCTACGGCAACAGAAATAGGCTGATTAATTATCCAGTCAAGCTCGCCTTTTTCAAAGCCACCCTCGGGACCAACTAAAATAGCAAAAAGTGCCGCATTTTGGGTAAGTACCGTGGCCAATGGTGGGGCACCTATCCGTTCGGCGCAAACTAATAATTTGCGATCTGCGGGCCAGCTTAAGGCCAGTTTTTCAAGTTTTAGCGGCTCGTCTATCTGCGGTATATCCAAGCGTTCGCATTGTTCAGCGGCCTCGATCGTTTGTGCGCGCAAGCGATCTAGATTTACCCTTCTGCTTTCAGTTCGTTCGGTAATTACCGGTATCAGACGTGCCACACCCAGTTCGGTTGCTTTTTCAATTATCATATCAAGGCGGGATTTTTTGACAGGGGAAAAAACAAGCCACGGCCCAGATGACGCAATTTGTTCGCGCACCATGTTTTCAAGTAAAACCCGGGCAGAATTTTTACCTAAGCTTTCTATTACCCCTGACCATTCGCCATCAACCCCGTTAAACAGTTTTACCCTGTCGCCTGCGCTGAGGCGCAATACAGAGGCCAAACGGCGCGCCTGTTCGGGGGCAAGGTCAAGCATTTGCCCGGCACTTAAGGTACCTGTGACAAATAATCTGGCCTTAAAGGCTGTTGGGGAAAAATGCTTATTCATAAAATTATCATAGTTAGGTTTGCCCAGTTGCGCACCTATGATGTAATAGTAATAACATGAATATATCAAGCGCCCCACACAGCGAAGAACAAAAACTTGATGCCACCGACATCAGGCATGGCAACCTTATCTTAAGGGTAGCGCCCAAATCGTGGCGGCCATACCTGTTATTGCTACGCATTGATCGCCCGGTGGGATCATGGCTTTTATTAATGCCGTGCTGGTGGGGGACCGCGATGGCCAGCAATGGTTTACCCGATGCAAAATTTATAGCCCTTTTCTTTTTTGGCGCTTTTATTATGCGTGGCGCTGGGTGCGTTTTTAACGACATCATTGACCGTGATTTTGACGCCAAGGTAGTGCGCACCGCACTTCGCCCCATACCCAGCGGTCAAGTTAGCGTGGCCAAGGCGTTTATATTTTTCAACGTAATGTGCTTGATTGGCTTGGTAATTTTATTACAGTTAAACATGTTTGCAATCTGGGTTGGGGTGGCTTCATTATTGCCACTGGCAGTTTACCCGTTCATGAAACGCTTTGTGCATTTCCCACAACTTTTTATGGGGCTTGCCTTTAACTGGGGGGCATTATTGGGTTGGGCGGCGGTGCGCGGTGAGTTGTCATTGGCACCCGGTCTACTTTATATAGCTGGTATTTTTTGGACCCTTGGTTATGACACCATTTACGCCCATCAAGATAAAGAGGATGACCTGATAATTGGAATTAAATCGTTAGCGGTTAAACTGGGTGATGCTACCCGTCCGTGGATTGCGGTTTTTTATGCACTAACTATTTTATTTATTTTGTTGGCCGGATTTGCCGCCAACGTCGGTTGGGCATTTTACCCAGCCATGATCCTGCCCACACTACATTTAACATGGCAAATAATAACCGTTGATTTTGACAATGCCAAAGACTGCCTTTCCAAATTTAGGCTCAACCGTGATTTTGGATTTTTAGTTTTTTTGGCGTTTGTGCTGGGCAATATCGTCTAGATTATTCAGCAGCTTTTTCCAGATACTCAGCAATATTAACCTCGTCCAACTGTTCGGGACGAAGGAATTTTTCCGCGTACTGTTTATAGACGCCCGATTTAAGCAACAACTGGAAAAGATCAGGGTCAATGTGTTTGTCTTTTACCATAAATGACAAAATCTTGATGCTGTCACTTAAGGTTTTGGGTTTTTTATAAGGGCGGTCTGCCGCAGTTAGGGCTTCAAAAACGTCTGCCAGCGCCATTATGCGCGCCGGAATTGACATCTGTTCCTTGGAAAGCTTGCGCGGATAACCGGTACCGATAAGGGTTTCGTGATGCGAGCCAGCAAATTCTGGAACCCGTGAAAGATGTTTGGGGAACGGCAGTTGTTCCAACATTACAATGGTTTGGGTTATGTGGTTTTGAATTATGTAACGGTCTTCAGCGGTTAATGTGCCGCGCGCAATGCCAAGATTATATATTTCCCCATGGTTAAACAGATCCTTGGGCATATCCATATTAAAGCCGTAGTGTTCGGGATCATTTATTTCATAGGCGCCATTACGTTCAAACACATGTTCAGGTTTATCGGCAAGCAGGTTTTCTTCGACTGGCAATGGCTGCGCTGGAGTTTTTTCTTTGCGCACCAATTCTTCGTGGGCTACGCCCAAACGATCATCAAGGGTTCTAATCCATTTGCGCGATGCAATTTCGCGCAAGCGATCAACCTTTTCATCGGCCATAAATTCACCGCCGATATTGCATTCAGCAACAAAGGAAAATTCATCGTCAAGTTTTGCCCATTCAGATTCTAATTGGGTCTTTAGCGTTTTTTCATCGCCGCCTTGGGCGACGCCCTTCCAATACACGATTTCGGCGTCACGTTTTAAGACCTCAAAGCGCATACGAATTTCATGGATGCGATCATAAATTGTTTCTAGCTTAGTTGCTTTATCAACCACGTATTCAGGCGTTACAACCTTGCCACAATCGTGCAGCCAGCTGGCAAGATGCAGTTCGCGAAAACCGTCATCATCTAATGAAAATTTACTTAATTCACCATCAGTTGAATCACACGCGGCAACCGCTAACATTTCAGCCAGTTCTGGCACACGGGCGCAATGGCCGCCAGTGTACGGTGACTTGGCATCAATGGCGCCACCCATAACCATGATGAATGAATCAAATAATCTGCGCTGGGCATCAATCAATAATTGATTATCAACCGCAACTGCGGCTTGGCTAGCCAACGCCTCTATTAATGGTTCGATTGACACATCGAATGTTGACACTTCGCCGGTTTTACCATTTTTAGCATTTAGTAATTGCAAGACACCTATAATTTCGCCGGAATGGTTTTTTAATGGAACTGTCAAAAATGATTTAGAGCGATAGCCAGTTCCTTCGTCGAATTTTTTTGTTCCGCTAAAATCAAACTGGGTTGAGGTATATGCATCTTCGACTTTAACCGTATTGCCGGTTAAGGCTACGTGG
>JAOUJU010000119.1 GCA_029883045.1 Rhodospirillaceae bacterium | reverse complement strand
TCAGGTTTTGCAGCGTTACCCAGAAAGCGATAAATCAATTCCAGCACGATATGCCCGCGCCATTGCGCACTATCGCAAAGCTAATATTGATAATGTGGTTTCTTTAATGAACGGTTTAATAAAAGAAGCCCCCGCTAACCCTTATTTCTATGAAATGCGCGGCCAAGCGCTTTTTGAAAATGCCCGCGCGTTAGATGCCCTGCCCGATTATAAAAAAGCATACGAGCTTGCCCCCCATGATGCATTATTGGCACTAGGGCTTGCCCGGGTTGAACTGGAACTAGATGACCCAGAATTACTAGAAGATGCCATTAAACATTTTCGTGCATCCCTTGCGATTGAACCGGAATCAGCTTTTTCATGGCGCCAGCTTGGCATTGCCTTTGGTAGGGCCGGCAATATGGCCATGAGCAGCCTTGCCTTGGCCGAAGAAGCACTTCGCAGAAACAACCTTCCAGATGCTGAACGCCTTGCCAGCAAGGCTGCCGATGGATTGGAAAAAGGGTCTGCCGATTATATTCGTGCGCTTGATGTTATTGAGGCCACAAAAATTGCACAAGCCAAGACACAAAATTGAGGGTTTAAATTAAATAATGAACATCAATTTTATTAAGCCCCTAACGTTGCTTGCCCTGACTGCAGTATTTATGAGCGCTGCATGCAGTAATATAAAAACAAAAAGCATAACCCCCGAAGGCAGGTTGGATGTTCTTGGCCCATCCACACAATTTGACAATGATGAACAATCATCCGATTGGGTTATGGTTGGCAAATCTGCTGCAAATAACATTAAGACAAACCCAATTGCGGGTATTCCCGGTATTGGCCTTACCAGTGCTGATGACGCACTGCTGGCTGTTCGCCGGGTAGAAGCCATGGTTTTGGCAACGCCATACCTTAGCTGGGCGTGGAATATGACCGATCATGGTGACGGCCTTCATCCCGTTCGCATAATTATTGGGTTTAAAAAATTGGGCGAAGAAACTAATGATAATTTTTTCAGTCTAGCGCGAATTGGTTTGCGCGCTTCCGATTTACCCCAGCATAGCCGGGCGTTAAGCATTGTTTGGGGTGATTCAGCTCTTGGTCGGGGCAGTCTACGCATGGCACCACCCACAGAAGACGGGGAAGTACATGCCCCCCTTTATATGGTGCGCGGCGGTCGGGAAAACACCAACAAATGGTGGATGGAAACGGTTGACCTATCTGATATTTACCAAAAAGCATGGCCCAGCGAAAGCCAGCGCGACGTTGCAATTAGTTTTATTGGCATAGCCGCATCACCAGAAAGGCCAGGACATCGAGGCAGAATATCGGGGATTGTGCTTTCAAGATAATTTAATAGTGCAATATTGTCGCGCTTGTCATGGGGCCTTAATTTGACCATTATGCAGCGCAACAATACATCAATATCAATCGTTCAAAAATTATGGAATCATCATTAATGGCCTGTAAAATTACTAAAACCATCACAACCATGTTTTCGTTATTAATTGTTATTTCAATGGTCGTGGTGTTCAACCCCAATAATGCCAGTGCCGAGCAACAATTAAGCCCAGAACAAAAACAAGAAATTCAAAGCATTGTTCGTGAATATTTGCTGCAGAACCCCGAAGTTATTGTCGATTCAATTCGTGAACTTAGGCGCCGCGACGAAGCAGCTGCCGCCGAAAGTCGCAAAAATGCGCTCGGCTCATTACAGGATAAACTTGAAAAAGATTCAAACGATCCTTTTATTGGTAACCCCGATGGGGACATAACAATTGTTGAATTTTTTGATTACCGTTGCGGATACTGCAAAAAAGTATTTCCCGACGTACGAAAACTTTTAAAAGAAGATGGTAATATAAAATTTGTATTAAAAGAATGGCCCATACTTGGCGATGATTCAGTTTATGCCAGCAAAGCCGCACTTTCAGTTTGGTTTGGCCAGACAGCCAAATACAATGACTTTCATGGTGCCATGATGGAAAACAAAGGCAGTCTTTCAAATGACCGCGTAATTGAAATTGCAGCCGAACAAGGCATAGATGTTGAAAAAATGAAAGTCGGGTTTGCCGACCCGCGGGTTGAAATGGTAATTGCCAACAATACCGAACTGGCAGGTAATCTTAATGTTACCGGAACCCCTGCTTTTGTGTTTGGCAAAGACCTTATGCCCGGTGCAATTGACTATGAAACCATGAAGCAATTGGTGGATGGAATGCGGGCAAAAAATTAACAATCGCTGGCGGGAATGGATTTAATTTCTTTTAGTATGTATTGCGTATTTAGGCCGCCAATATCCATTTGAATTCTTGTCACAACTCCGTTGTCCAACATATCGCCTTCAATTTCGTACAATGGTTCTGGAGTTGGGGTTTCTGGATCAAAATATGCAGAATGCACCGTCCAACCCGGACGTTTTGCCAGATTTTCTTTATCAATTATTTCCACCTTGTCGGCAGAACCATTATTTTTCGCTAGTTTACTTATGAAGGTTGAAATTAACTTCGCTCCGCCAACTTCTGTCCCTTCAAATGTTGTGGCATTGTATTGGCTTTCCCCACTTTCCGCCCGCGCTATTAATTCGCGGGTGTGGGCGATTGGCAACAACACACCTTTGGGTAATTTAAATTCAACGGTTTCTGGTTTTTGAAATTTAGCAACGCCGCCATTTTTGGAAATTGAAGCATCACCCAAAATGGTCATGGATGCATCATTATTGCGACCGACAGAAAACCTGTAACTGCTTGCGTCAATTGCTTCCACAGCAGAAAAATTCATAAAATCAGAAATAGAATTTCCATCGGCCAACTGTATTTCAATGGCGCTTTCTTGTTGCATGATCCAATCGTTGCAAACTTTTTGGATGGTTATTATATACCTGCCCTCAATCCCTGCCCCCACCGAGGCGTTGGGTTGGGTTTTGGCCAATTTCACATCATATACCGCAAGGTGCGAAGCAATGGTTCCGGCATGTGCGGTGCCTAGCATAGACGCCAGCAAGACAGAAACGGTGGCTGTTATAATTAACGTTTTCATAAATTCACTTTAACCATGGTTGGAATGGTTTCTCAATAAATAACAAAGAATAATAACCCTTTTAAATTAACTTTATATCATATGCAATTATTTGAAATAATTGATTATTTTACCATATGATACCCAATTAACTTCAATCTCAAAAAAGAAATTTATAAAACTTATAATTTAATTGCGTATGCGCTTACCCAAATAAAAAATCCCTACCCTTAAATGGATGGGGGTTTTTATTGCCACAGACGAGATATAGAAAATTAATATCGTAAAACACGGTTATAGTGTCTAAACTTAGGCTCATGAAGCAGATTCTCAAAAATTTCTTATCACGGGCGTTGGGGTTGACGTTATTGCGCGACTTTGCTGCTATTTGGGGCTTCGAAGTAGCCCGCTTAACACCTAAAAACGGTTCCTTATTATGAACCCTTTAATAAAATTTATTGGCGCCCTGATTGCCACCAAAAACTATCGAATTGTTCGCGATAACGGCATGGGGTTTGGTGGCATGGAAATGTTCGCTAAACACTATCATGGTTCTGAAACTAAAATTGCTACAGGGGTCATCGAGACAGAAAATGCGGTCAAGGCAGAAAACGTTCCGGTTATAAATAATGTCTTTATCTGCTTTAGAACCTGCCTGCGCAATGCGCGCAATAAAAACCCAAAACCCCGCATTGATGGACACAGCGTTACTGATATTGGCTTTGCCGTAGCCCGATCATTGGTAGCATCAGTCAATCGGCTGGCCACCGAGACAGATCTTAAACTGGAAGTTTTAATACTTGATGATAGGTCTGATCAGGAAAGCATTGACAAATTAAAGGATATTTTTTCCAACGCTCATTTTACGTGGGCTCTGGAACAAACCACCGAAACGGGGCAAGGGCCTTCGCTTCTTCAGCAGTTTGAAGAGGCCCGCAAACGTGATGCGCTATGTTATTTCGTCGAAGATGACTGGCTGCACGAGGAAGACGGCATTCTTCGCATGGTGCAATTCTATCAACATGTTCTAAATAGCACCGGACGCCATCTTGTGCTAACGCCACAGGAACATCATTCACACCATATAAACCTGTTGCCGACATTTCTTATTGCACACAGCACCGGATACTGGCGCACCATCAATCACGCCACCCATTGCCTGATAACGCACTCGGAAATTATCCGAGATTATTGGGACGTGATTGAAAACGTTAAATACGTTGGAACAAAAAAACGCAAGCTGGGTACCGAAATTGCCACCACCAACAATATATTTAACCAATATCCAGCGTTTGCACCGACACACCCTGCGGCTATTCATTTCCAGTATGATGATATTTTGCCGCCCCTGTATGACTGGAGACCATTGTGGAAGCAATTTTCAGATTGAGGCGAACCATCCGTTCTTGCCTAGCGCAAGGAAATGGCCGTAAAGTTTTCAACCTATACATATGACAGCTGTTATATTTATTCACAAATCATTGAGGGGCATATATCAATGAAGTTAAACAAAAGAATTGCCCATGCTCTGGGCTACGATATTATTCGGCTCAACCGTGGTGATTTCTCGCTTGAAACCAACTTGATAAAAGCCATCAATAAATTTGATATCGATTTAGTGTTAGATGTTGGCGCCAATTATGGTCAATTTGCTGAAAGGCTACGTAGCAGCGGATATGCCGGCGAGGTTCACTCCTTTGAACCTATCGGTTTTATTTTTAAAGAACTGCAGGCCAAAAGCGCCGCCGACGCCAAGTGGTTTACACATAACCTTGCCATGGGCAGCACACAGGGCAGCCAGACAATAAACATAATGGCGGGAAACGACTTTTCTTCATTTTTAAACCCGAGCGATTTTGGTAAAGCACAATATGAATCCAGCACCAGAGTACAAGATCGCGAAACGGTTGAGGTTGATACCATTTCTAACTTCCTTGCCACCAACGTACCCAACTATCGCGAAAGACGTATTTTCCTAAAAATGGATACACAAGGATACGACCTAGAGGTGTTCAGGGGTGCATCGGATGTTTTGCAATCCGTAAAGGGCATGCTTAGCGAACTTTCATTTATTCCTATCTATGACGGAATGACAAATTACCTAGACACATTAAAAGAATTTCAAGCCAGCGGTTTTCACCCCAGTGGTTTTTATCCAATAAACCGTGACAGCGACGGTCTTGTTCTGATCGAAATGGACTGCATGTTGGTAAGGTCAGGCGATCTGCCCTAGCGCTACTTTGTGCCTGGTTGGCCTTAGGTTTGAACAAGGCTCCGTCCACCTCTCCCCCGACCACCCAATAAAAAAGGCCCCCACGCAAGCGGGAGCCTTTTTGATTGGCGGACAGGGAGGGATTCGAACCCTCGGAACCGGTTTCCCAGTTCGGCGGATTAGCAATCCACTGGTTTCAGCCACTCACCCACCTGTCCCCAAGTGTTTTTAGAGGGCTGGCACCCTTCTTAAACGCACCGGGCCATCCAATCAAGCGTGAGTTACGCAATTTCTAACCAATTTATCAACTAACCATTGCCAGCGCATAAGAGACCAACCCACCAGTCATTTTTTTGAGCTCCTTAACGTTGGTTTCAAACACGCAATTGGGGTGCCCAGCAGCGGCATAAACCTTGGCAAAGCGTTTCAGGCTGGCGTCAATCGCGGTGGGGATAGGCCCGCCCAGCAACCCCACCGGGGCCACCCCACCAATAGAAAACCCAGTAACCGCCAAAACCTTGTCGGCATCGGGCCGGGTGGCATCACCCGTTAAATGAAAAATGCGCGCCAATTCGTGTTCTTGGCAGTTTTTGTCGCCTGCTACCAACGCCATTACCGGTTGCTCGCCCACCATAAAAACAAGAGATTTAACGATGGCCCCTTGGCTTACCTTTAACGCATTGGCGGCATCTTTGGCGGTGGCGGCGGTTTGTTCAAGTTCAACCACGCGATCATTTATGTCCATGGCCGCCAGCGCGTTTATCACGCGTTTAACGGCGTCTCTTTCAAGCAATCCCATGCACCCCCCC
>JAOUJU010000118.1 GCA_029883045.1 Rhodospirillaceae bacterium | reverse complement strand
CAGCACCAAATGGGCAATAATGACTTAAGCAAGGCAAGGCAAAACTCTCCATCGTTGTGGATAGAGAAAATACAATGGCCAAGCAGTCATTCAAATAAATACACCCGTGGCCATGTGTTAATAGTAGGCGGCCCAGTTATGATTGGTGCTGCACGGCTAGCCGCAATGGCCGCACGTCGCGCCGGGGCGGGGCTTGTTAGTATCGGCGCGCCCCAAGATGCATTTAATATTTATGCAACCACGACTGAACCCGGAATAATAATTGCTCCATTTAAAGATATGGATGGTTTTAAAAAAATTATTCTTGATAAACATGTAAATACAATTGTTATCGGACCAGGTGCGGGTGCGGATATTTCAGGCGCCAGCACCGAGGGCTTGGTTTTAGCGGCAATTAATTCTGGTTTAAATGTGGTTGTCGATGCTGATGGAATAAATGCGTTTAAAGAAAACCCAGAAAAGCTATTCAAGGCAATTAAAGCCAGCCCCGCAGCGGTGGTGATTACGCCCCACGGCGGTGAGTTTGCACGTTTATTTCCCCAATTAACGCAAAACTACAAAACCCCAGAGGAAAAACTAAAAACCGCTATAGAAGCGGCCAATCTTTCCGGGGCAATAGTGGTATTTAAAGGGGCCGACACAGTAATTGCCAGTCCTGATATACTATCTAATGGGCCTGATGGGCTGGTCCCTGAACATTTTGGGGTTATCGATTCTAGCGGTCCTGCGTGGCTGGCTACCGCGGGAAGCGGCGATGTGCTGGCAGGAATTATCGGCGCCATGATATCCCAAGGGGGCAGTGACAAGGCCAGCACCATGTATGGCGCATGTGCAGCGCAGTGGATGCAAGCCCGCTCAGCCTCTATTTTTGGGCCCGGACTGGTGGCCGAGGATATAATCCAAAATTTGCCTGCGGTATGGGCCGAGCTGTTTAAACTAACTGATTAATCACCATCAATATTGGGGCGTTGACAGGGAATATGATTGGTTTAAAGTGCGCCGCCAGCTTGGATTTCTGGGATATTGCGGGCGTGGCGGAATTGGCAGACGCGCTGGATTTAGGTTCCAGTTTCTTTACGGAAGTGTGGGTTCAAGTCCCTCCGCCCGCACCAGAAATCAAATAGTAACGAGCCAGATGACAAGCCATCTGTAAGCGGCCAAATATAAACGCCGTAATCAGTTTAATATAAGAACAAACCGCCATATACATTATTTTGATTTTGGCCACAGCTTCATGGGAAAGTTTATGCAAGTCACCGAAACTAAGAACGAAGGCCTGAGCAGGGCTTTTGCCGTTACAATTCCATCAGCAGATTTTGATGCAAAGGTGGATGACCGCCTAAAAGATATTGCCAAAACTGCAAAAATTCCTGGATTTCGTCCGGGCAAGGTGCCGCCTGCAATTTTGAAAAAGAAGTTTGGTCCTAATGTAATGGGTGAAGCCTTAGAGCAAACCATCAACGAAGCGTCATCAACTCTTTTGAAAGAGCGCGAATTACGCCCAGCAACCAAACCTAAAGTTGAAATCACCAATTTTGAAGAAGGCGAAGACATCGAATACACCATGGATGTTGAAATTATGCCTGAAATAAAGCTGGGTGATTTTTCAAAAATTAAGATTGATCGCCATATTGTTGAAATAGACGAAGGCGAAGTGCAAAAATCGCTTGAGAACATGGCCAAGTCTTACAAATCATCAACCCCGATCACTAAAAAACGCAAAGCTAAATCTGGTGACGTTGCGGTTATTAATTTTCTTGGCAAGGTTGACGGCGAAGAGTTCCCTGGCGGCAAGGCCGAAGACTATCCGTTGGACCTTGGCTCGGGCAGCTTTATCCCCGGCTTTGAAGACCAGGTTATCGGCCATGAAGCAGGCGATGAATTTGACGTAAAAGTTACCTTCCCCAAAGAATATGGTGCCGAAGAATTGGCCGGAAAAGACGCTGTTTTTGAAGTTGTGATCAAGGAACTGCAAGAAAGCACGCCGTCAGAAATTAATGACGATTTGGCCAAAAAAGCAGGAATGGAAAATCTTGAAGCACTTAAAACTGCAATTCGCGAACAGCATGAATCCATGTTTAAGGATGCAACAAGACAAAAACTAAAACGCACCCTTATGGATATACTTGAAGCTGAATACAGTTTTGATCTGCCACCGGGCATGGTTGAAGAAGAATTTGAAACCGTAAAAAACCAGATGGAAGAAGCCAAAAAGTCAGGGCAACTTTCGGAAGAAGATGCAAATCGCCCCGAAAAAGAGGCCGAAGAAGAATTCCGCCAAATAGCAGAGCGCCGCGTTCGCCTTGGGTTATTGTTTACCGAAATTGGTGCCCAGAATGATATCAAAATTGCTCAGGATGATTTTAACCGTGCAATAATGGAAGAATCAAAACGTTATCCCGGACAAGAACAGGCGGTAATTGATTATTATAATAATAATCCCGAAGCGGTACAGGCGTTGAGCGGCACCATTTATGAAGAAACAATAGTTAATTTCATTTTGGAGCTTGCCACAACCACCGATAAAAAAGTTACCATTGAAGAGCTTCTTGCTGAGGATGCTGCGCCAAAAAAATCATCATCCAAGCCGAAGGCTAAGGCTAAAGCAAAAACAAAAAGCGCCAAAAAAGATAAATAATATTGGGCGATAACCTAAAATATAAGGACAATCCAGCTTATGAATAATAGCAACCCGGTTGATACTTACATGAATTCTCTCGTGCCAATGGTGGTTGAAACCACCAACCGGGGAGAGCGTGCTTACGATATTTATTCAAGGCTACTAAAAGAAAGAATTATTTTTCTAACCGGACAGGTGGAAGACCACGTAGCTAGCGTAATTTGTGCTCAGCTTTTGTTTCTTGAATCTGAAAATCCTAAAAAAGATATTTCATTTTATATCAATTCACCGGGTGGTGTTGTTACTAGCGGTTTGGCTATTTACGACACCATGAAATACATCAGGCCTGATGTTTCAACTGTTGTAATCGGGCAGGCGGCATCGATGGGGTCACTGTTGTTGTGCGCCGGTGCTGCGGGCAAGCGTTACGCGCTTCCTAATGCGCGGGTAATGATCCATCAGCCATCCGGCGGTTTCCAAGGTCAGGCAACCGACATTGAAATCCACACCAAAGAAATTTTATCGTTACGCGCTAGATTGAACCAGATTTATGTGGATCATACCGGGCAAAAACTGGAAGTAATCGAAGACGCCATGGAGCGCGATCGCTTCCTCAGCCCCGAAGATGCCAAGGAATTCGGCATGATTGATGAAGTGGTTTATTCCCGCCCAGATGATACCGAGGGCGAGGATAAAAAATAATTCCCAGCACTTTCATTGCTGCCGGGGTTTATTTTTCACTTATCCACTGGTGATTAAGTAAATAACAAGGATTTGCTTGCTATCAATTAGCATAGAAATTTGACCGTTTTGTATGGGGATTTAGGCTGGTGTTCCGGCTTTTGCCTCCCCATATATGGGCTATATACAGGCTATATATGGGATTGATGCCCAGTTTGGCTGTGGACTAGACTATATTTGCAAAAAAAGGGCGGAAAATGTTGTTTATTTTGGTGTGACCGTCATAGGATACAGTTGTAAAAATGTGGCGTATAATGGTCTAGCGATTTAAAGTTTAAGTAGTGCTAAAAAATATTAATCAGCTTTCACGGAGTTTCCATGAGTAAAGCCAGCGGCAGCGAAACTAAAAACACTCTTTACTGCTCATTTTGTGGCAAAAGCCAGCACGAGGTTCGCAAGCTAATTGCCGGACCGACCGTGTTCATTTGCGATGAATGTGTTGAGCTGTGCATGGACATCATCCGTGAAGAGCACAAAAGCTCGTTGGTTAAATCGGGTGACGGCGTTCCCACACCTAGCGAAATAAAAGGCGTACTTGATGATTATGTAATCGGTCAGGACTTCGCTAAAAAGGTGCTTTCCGTTGCGGTGCATAACCACTACAAGCGCCTCAGTCATTCATCCAAAGCATCCGACGTTGAGCTAGCCAAATCAAACATTTTGCTTATTGGCCCCACTGGTTGCGGAAAAACCTTGTTGGCACAATCGTTGGCGCGCATGCTTGATGTTCCGTTCACCATGGCTGATGCCACCACATTAACAGAAGCTGGCTATGTGGGCGAAGACGTTGAAAACATCATCCTCAAGCTTTTACAATCTGCTGATTACAATGTTGAGCGCGCCCAGCGCGGTATTGTTTACATTGATGAAGTAGACAAGGTTTCGCGTAAATCAGATAACCCGTCCATAACCCGCGATGTATCTGGCGAAGGCGTACAGCAGGCATTGTTGAAAATAATGGAAGGTACCGTTGCTTCTGTTCCACCACAGGGCGGGCGTAAGCATCCACAGCAGGAATTCTTGCAAGTCGACACCACCAACATTTTATTCATCTGTGGTGGTGCGTTTGCCGGACTTGATAAAATTATTTCCAAACGCGGCAAGGAAACATCCATTGGTTTTGGTGCCGATGTACGTTCATCTGACGAGCGGCGCACCGGTGACATTTTGCGCGAAATAGAACCAGAAGATCTGTTGAAATTTGGCCTCATCCCAGAATTCGTTGGCCGCTTGCCCGTGCTAGCTACCCTTGAAGACTTGGACGAAGATGCGCTTATTACAATTTTGACTGAACCTAAAAATGCACTGGTTAAGCAATACCAGCGCTTGTTTGAAATGGAAGACGTTGAATTGACCTTCACCGATGGCGCCTTGACCGAGGTCGCTAAAAAAGCGGTCGAAAGAAAAACAGGCGCTCGTGGTTTACGTTCAATCATGGAAGGCATCTTGCTTGAAACCATGTTTGATCTTCCCGGTCTTGATGGTGTCGAAGAGGTGGTAATAAACCGCGAAGTGGTGGCCGAAGGGGCCAAGCCGCTTTACATTTACGCCGATCGCGCCGAAGAGGTAGAATCGACAGCCTGACCGCCGAACTACCCATAAAAAACCAAGCCGCTGGAGCAATTGTTCCGGCGGCTTTTTTTATTCACGATATTGTTGATTGTGTCGGTTGTGCTTGAATCTCTTGGTTTTTAGGCCATATCAATGGTGCACCCTTGGTTATGCACGTTAAATTGCACGGCGAGCACTTGAACGGGGTCACAAACAAGGCCATCTTTGGAGCATCTAAGGGTTTTATTGATAATTGCGTAGCTAAGGTTGAATAAGGCCAAATATCTGACCAATTTAAACAAAAAAACGGAAAAACAAAAAATGACAACAGATCCAGCGACCGAGACACCCAAACCAAAAGCCAAAGATGGCCTTTTGCCTGTGTTACCGCTTCGCGACATTGTGGTTTTCCCCCACATGATTGTGCCGCTTTTTGTTGGCCGCGATAAATCAGTTTTGGCCCTTGAAGACGTAATGCGCGAAGACAAACAAATTTTATTGGTCGCGCAAAAAAATGCCGCCCAAGATGATCCTGGTGCAGAAGATATCTACACCGTTGGAACTGTTTCTACCGTGTTGCAGCTGCTTAAACTTCCAGATGGAACCGTCAAGGTTCTGGTTGAGGGTGGGCAGCGCGCAGTCGTAAATAAATTTGATGAAAGCCAGCCATTTTTTCAGGCAGACGTTACCATCATTAGCGAACCAGATGGTGACCCCCGTGAAATGGAAGCCCTGTCACGTTCGGTTGTTACCGAGTTTGAACAGTATATAAAATTAAATAAGAAAATACCGCCGGAAGCATTGGTATCAATCAACCAAATTGAAGACCCGTCCAAACTTGCCGATACGGTGGCATCGCATTTGGCACTTAAAATTTCTGATAAACAGGAATTGCTGGAAATTCAATCCGTGGCCGAACGTCTAGAGCGTGTTTACTCCTACATGGAAGGCGAAATTGGTGTCTTGCAGGTAGAAAAGAAAATCCGCAATCGGGTAAAACGCCAAATGGAAAAAACACAGCGTGAATATTACCTCAATGAACAGATGAAGGCGATCCAGAAAGAGCTCGGCGACGGCGAAGAAGGCGTAGACGAAGTTTCTGAACTGGAAGAAAAAATCAAAAAA
>JAOUJU010000117.1 GCA_029883045.1 Rhodospirillaceae bacterium | reverse complement strand
CAGCAGGTTATTATGCAGGTGCGCATCGCTGAAATAAAACGAACAGCACTTAAGCAGCTTGGGGTTAACCTTGGAATTAACGGGCTGGGCGCTCCTGGCAGTCGTGGAATTAGTTTTTCCACCACAAGCGCTGCAATTCCAAATGCATTTCTCAACAACGGCCTAATAAATACTGGCTTGGGCGGATTTGGCCCCATCACCTTTGAAGCCCTTGAAAAACAAGGTCTAGCCAAAACACTTGCCGAACCAACCCTAACCGCGCAATCGGGGCAATCTGCTTCGTTTCGTGCTGGCGGTTCAATACCTGTGCCAGAATTGGCCAATGGGGTTGTTGCGGTAAGGATGATTCCTTACGGTATCGGGCTTGATTTTACCCCAGTTGTTTTAGATAAAGGCAACATCAATCTGGTTGTAACAACCACCGTTAGCGAAATAGACGGTTCTGTGCCAAAAATTAATGAAGTTCCGGCACTTAAGGAAAAAACCACATCCACCACGGTTGACCTGCCAAGTGGTGGAACGCTGTTTATTGCCGGCCTTATCCAAAATGATGTTTCAAATACCATAAACGGTGTTCCCGGATTAAAAGACCTGCCCATACTTGGCGCGCTTTTCAGAAGCGATACTTTTATCAGCAATGAAACTGAGCTGGTCATTACCATGACAGCATATCTTGCTAAACCGGTTAGCAACACAGCTAGGTTAGCTTTGCCGACTGATGGTTTTGCCCCAGCTTCGGATATAGATTTTTTCCTTCTTGGTCGTTTGCATAAAACTTACACCAACAAGGAATTGCCGCCCTACGCTACCCCGCTGGCGGGGCCTTACGGCTACATTATGGAGTAAGCGAAAATGACATTAACAAACAAAACATTCGTATCGTCTATTCGCTTTTTGGCTGTTGTTGGTGCAGTTGCTGCATCACTAGCGGGTTGTGCCGAAACCAAAGTATCTGAAACAGGAAATGTTAATGAAACATATCCAATTCAGGTAACCCGCGAACAAGTAAGCATCACAATTTCACTTCCAGAAAATGGAACCGCATTAAACCGCGAAGATGGACGCAGGTTTAAAATGTTCTTGCGCGATTATGTTCAGCGGGGGCGCACCCATATTACTGTTGAAAGCGTTAGTCAAGAACACGCAGAAAATGTTTTATCAGCCAATGGCATTATGCCTGGTGAAATGATATTTATTAGCGATAGCGCGACCCCTGCCCCCAATGCAATTTTAAGCTTTACCGCAAATGCAGCTATTGTTCCTGAGTGCGGTTTGGATTGGTCCGACAACACATCGTTTAACCCATCAAACCTGCCTTATGATAATTATGGCTGTGCCACTAGGCGCAACATGGGGCTTACGGTTACTGACCCGGGCGACTTGATAGAATCACAGCCAATAAGCGGCGGAAGCGCACCCAGAAGCGATGCCGCCATAAGAACGTATAGCGCCCCAGCCGCCCCGGCAGCTGCCCAATGAGAAATACGCTAATGAAATTATTCATTACTAGTTTTAACGGTTTAAATTTTAGTGGGAGGCTCGCTTGATCCTCAGAATTAATATTGGTGCTTTTGCTCTTTCTCCTGAGCTTGGAAGCTTAGTTGAATCCCTTAAAGGGGATCGTTTATTCCTACGCTCTACCATGGCGGTTCACGAAGGTGGATCAAGAGGAGCTATTGAATATCTTGGGACTAATGCTACGCCCGATTTATTGATAGTCGAAACTACGGCGCTAGACGATGCCCTGTTTGAAGAACTGGGTGCCCTTGCTGACGTGTGCTCACCTGGAACGCGGGTGATAATCATTGGAAAACAAAACGATGTAAACTTGTTCAAGACCCTTATCGACCAAGGAATAAGTCAATATTTTGTTGGTGTTCCAAGCGATGAAGAACTCAAAGCGGCAATAATGGATGCGTTTGTTGACAAATATCAGTCAGAAAAATGCAGGGTAATTGCGGTTGCTGGAATCAGGGGCGGCGTTGGCAGCAGCGTAATTGCCCATAACATGGCCACCGAACTGGCAGACTTGACCAAGGAAGACGTTATCGTTGTCGATCTTGATATAAATTACGGAACCGGTGCCCTTAATTTTAACATTCAGCCACAAAACACAATAGTTGATGCTTTGGCACAGGCGGGAAGTTTGGATGAGGTTCTTTTGAACCGTTTCTTGGAAAAATGCACAGACAATGTTTCCTTGCTAGCATCCCCCGGGTCACTTAGTACCGGGATGGAAATTTCCATACTTAATTTGGAGCCGCTTATTAACATGGTTAAACAGATGGCATCTTATGTTGTGCTTGATCTGCCCCATGTATGGAATAACTGGGTCCAAGATGTATTGGTTGATGCGGATGAAACCGTGCTGGTTGGCACACCAGACCTTTATAACCTTCGTGATGGCAAAAATATTATTGAATTTTTATCCCCTCATCGTGGGACCGACGCACCAATTCGCGTTGTTCTAAATCGCCTAGGTCAAATCAAAAAAGGTGAAATTAAGGATAAAGAATTTCGTGAAGTATTTGCCCTAGCCCCAAGCATATCAATTCCATACGATCCTGATACATTTTCGGCTGCAATGAGCAACGGTGAGCCCATAAGCCCACGATCCAAGGCAGGCTCCGCTATCAGTAATCTTGCGCAAATTGTTAGTGGAGAATCTAAAAAAGAGGCCTCCAAGGGTATAGGAAAAGCCAAGGAAAAAGGTGGTCTTCTTGGATTTATTTTTAAGAAAAAATAATAAGTATCAAAATGCATTACATCGTCTAGAGGGTAAAAGTTTTAATAATGTTTGGCAAACGCGGCACATCTAAATCAGGCAGCGCGGCACCGAAATCTTTCGGTTCTGGCGGTGGGGCAAATGTACCCAAGCCTAAACCAATACCAGCCAGTGAACCTGCACAACCAGCCAAAACAACAAGCGCCCCCAAAGAAAAACCTGCGGCGCCAAAAAAGCCCGCAGCCACACTAAGTGATGATTCTGCGCAAGGCATAAAGCCCGTAAGCAGTGAAAAAAAGGAAAAGCTAGACGAAATAAAGGTCAACGTTTTTAACGACCTTATGGAGGCAGTTGATCTTTCTGAACTTAGCGCGCTAACGCCTGAACAGGTGCGCGATGAAATCAATGACATGGTCAGTGAAATCATCTCAATGCGCGGACTTGTTCTTAGCATGCAAGAACAACAGCTGGTAATCGAAGACATTTGCAACGATGTTCTTGGTCTTGGCCCAATTGAACCCCTGCTTGCCCGTGACGATATCGCTGACTTGATGGTCAATGGCCCTGACGTTGTGTATATCGAAGTTAACGGTAAAATGGAAAAAACACCCATTAAATTTCGCGATCAAGCGCAACTGATGAACATATGCCAACGCATTGTGTCTGCTGTTGGCAGGCGCGTTGATGAAGCCAGCCCCATATGCGACGCTAGGCTCGCCGATGGTTCGCGTGTTAATGTTATTGCCCCACCGCTTGCTATCGACGGCACGGCCCTTACAATTCGTAAATTTAAAAAAGATAAACTTACACTGGAAAACCTTCTTCAGTTTGGTTCCATCACCCCGGAACTGAAAACTGTAATGGAAGTTGTATCAGAAATTAGATTAAATACGCTTATTTCCGGCGGTACAGGTTCTGGCAAAACAACGCTGCTTAATTGCATGACTGGTCACATTGATCCAGCTGAACGCATTATTACGTGCGAAGATTCAGCCGAATTACAATTACAACAGCCGCATGTTGTCCGCCTAGAAACCCGCCCCCCTAACCTTGAGGGTAAGGGTGAAATATCAATGCGCGATTTAGTTAAAAACTGCCTGCGTATGCGTCCTGAACGCATAATCGTTGGTGAGGTTCGTGGCCCCGAAGCGTTCGATTTATTGCAAGCAATGAATACCGGCCATGACGGTTCTATGGGAACCATTCACGCCAATAACCCGCGCGAAGCAATTTCGCGTGTTGAAAACATGATTATGATGGGCGGGTACAACCTTCCATCGCGTGCCATGCGCGAACAAATTTCTGGTGCCGTCAACATTATTGTTCAGGCGTCACGTCTTCGCGATGGGTCGCGTAAAATTACCCATCTAACCGAAGTGGTTGGCATGGAGGGTGAAATAATAACCCTTCAGGACCTATGCGTTTATGAAATAGAAGGCGAAGACGCCAATGGAAAAATTGTTGGTCGGCATAAATTTTCTGGTCTGCGGCCAACATTTTGGGAAAAGGCAAAATATTACGGCCTTGAACGTAAACTTGCCGAAGCGCTGCAACAGAACGGTTAATTTTTAAACGGGTAAAAACAATGGATCAAACTATTGTAATGCTATCTGTGATTATTGGTCTTGCAATCGTATTGCTGGGCGTAGTTGCGACTGTAATCATTACCGTCGCTAGGCCGCGCATGAAAATAAAGAAACGGATTGATGCAATTGGAAGCCTATCTACTGGTGGGGGGTTAACCTCAAAAGCTGAAATGCGTAGACAAAAAAGAATTCAAGAAAAAGTTAAATCGGTTGGATCTGAAAAAAAACAAGAGAGCATCAGCGACAAGATATCCAATGCTTTATTGCAGGCTGGCATCAACATGAAGGTTGGCATGTTTGTGTTTATCTGTATTGCCATTGGCGCGGTAGGGGTTATGGGTTTTCTTATCTCCGGAATCGCAAGCCCATTGATTGCCCCAGTATTTGGAATTGTTATTGGCATAGGTTTGCCAAAAATGTTCCTCAAGATAATGTCCAATCGTCGGCAGAAAGATTTTACCAAGCACTTTGCCGAAGCAATTGACGTTATCGTTCGTGGCATCCGTTCTGGTCTGCCAGTTGGGGAAACGCTTGCAATTATTTCACGCGAATTTACCGGCCCCCTAGGTGAAGAATTCACCATGATTGTAGAAGGTCAACGCCTAGGCATGACCATTGATGAAATTCTTGATCGTGCGCTTAAACGGCTGCCAACTGCTGAGTTCAAGTTTTTTGCGATTGTTTTACAGATACAACGCCAAACAGGCGGCAACCTTGCGGAAACGCTGGAAAACCTTTCTGAGGTTCTGCGCGATCGCAAACGATTAAAAGATAAGATTCAAGCCCTTAGTTCCGAGGCAAAATCATCTGCCATGATTATTGCCAGCCTTCCTTTTTTAGTGCTGTTAATGCTGTCGGTGGTAAACCCTGGCTACGTCTATGTTCTTTTTACTGATGGAATACACCTTGTTTTTATAGCGCTTGGTATAATGGCGCTTGGTGTAGCGGTTATGTGGAAAATGATTAACTTCGAGGTGTAAAAGTGTTTTTTGGAATTCCTATACCCACTATTATTGTTGGCATGGCTTCTCTTGGCGCCTTGATAACTGTTGCCGCTATTGCTATTCCGTTTCTAAGCGGTATGGAGCAGGCAAACAGATTTAAATTAGTTACCCGTACCCGTGCCAATCTTGCGCGCACTCAAATTGATGGGCTTGCACAAAAAGGTTCGGCAATACGTCAGCGTCAATCGCAAGGCAGGGTTGAGCTGATGAAAAAGATTTTGTCATCCCTCAAATTGGATGAAGCCTTATCATCAAAAAACCTCAAGGCATCTTTGGCGCAGGCTGGATACAGGAACCAAAATGCGCTTGTTATTTATATATTTGCCCGCGTTGTGCTGGCAATTGGGCTTCCTGCGCTTAGCGCATTTGTTCTGTTTGTGCTGTGGAAGGATTTCCCCCACCCGACATCAACCAAAGCTATTATAGTTGCCGCATCCTTTGCCGTTGGTTATTACCTGCCATCTATAATAATTAAGAACGGCGCACAAAAGAGACAAAAGGACCTCAATAGCGGGTTTGCTGATGCCCTTGATCTTATGGTTATTTGCGTAGAAGGCGGGCTCTCTGTTGAGGGTGCGTTTGACCGCGTCACAGATGAAATTTCAGATAAATCCCCAACCCTAGCGCAGGAATTTGGCATAACCTCAGCCGAGCTTGCCTATTTAGGCGACCGCCACAAAGCCTACATTAATTTTTCTGATCGCACTGGATTGCCATCGGTAAAATCACTTTC
>JAOUJU010000116.1 GCA_029883045.1 Rhodospirillaceae bacterium | reverse complement strand
CGTTACCGGCGGAACCCTGAACGGTGTCGTTGCCAACACCGGTTACGATGTTGTCGGTTCCAGCGCCACCGGTAATGTTTTGATCAAGGGTAATTGTGCTACCGTCATAGGTGCCATCAACCTCAGCGGTCCACACGCCATCAACCACGGTGCCGACTGGCCCGGTGGGTGCGGGTGCTGGTGCATCAACGCGTGCGGCTTCGGTTGCGGTGCGCGAAGCATCGTCCGTGCCAGCGCCATCATCTGGTTGGCCAGAATTGCCCTCGCCAGTGGTGGCAACATCAAGAACCGCATCAGCAGCGGCATCAACCGCAACAGTCAAGGGTGATGCTTCTGCTGGTCCAGAATCTTCGCCACCCGCAGCGGTTTCAAAGTCGGCAAGAGCGTTTACATCAAGGTCGCCACTGCCGTCGCTTACGGTGTCATTTTGGAAGCCAAAATCGTTAACATTGCCGCGAACCGGAATTGCTTTAAGTGCATTTGCAAACATGTTGCCGACATCAAATGATGACATCTGTACAACAGAAGAAGCGGGTAATTCAAAGCTACCTACAGATGTAAATTCGTTAGCACCGTTAAGCACGGTAACACCTGCGTTGTTGGTGATAACAATTTCACCAACAAACCCGTCGGCTTCTTCCATCAGGGCAACCTTCATGTCCTTGCCATCTGTTAGATCAAGACCAACTTGGGTACCGCGAATACCAATTGTAGCAACCGGCGTATTTAAGGTCATGGCGTCTGGGTCGGTTTTGGCAACTTGGCCAGAAACAAACGTAAACACACCTTGCATTACCGAAAGAGAAACCGAACCTTCTTGGGTGCCGGGATCAAATACCATTTCGTCCAGAACCATACGGCCGTTTTCAGCCATGGAGAACGTGGTTTCATCGGCCAACACAACGCCAATTGCGCCATCGGCGGAAGATTCAAGAATATCGCCTTGATAAACTGGATCGCCGGCTTTTAATTCGACCTTCGTGCCATCAGCACGAACTACGGTAACTGTACCGGAAAGGCTATCAACCTGACCGATGGGCTGTTCGGCAACGCCTTCGCCAACTTGGGCCACTTGGCCGGGCGTTTGTGAACCAGCAAGGCGCGAGGCGATATCGCCGTCAACGCGCGCGCCATCGGTAGATGTGAGCGATGGTTGGTTTTCTGCCATGAAGTAGTCGGTCACAACAACTTGTGATCCGTCAGGCCATGTCATTACAAGGTCTGGTCCTTCGTGGGAAAAATCCGCTGTTGCCGGGTTTAATCCATCAGGGATTATTACCGGGTCTCCGGCGGAAACATCAACCGTTAGAGCGTCAGCACTTACTGGGGTGCCTTCGGTTCCTGTGGTATCCAAGGTGGCCATCTTAATAATACCTTTCAAGTTCGCGTATTCAGCCTAAGGTCTTGCCTTAAAAATATATATGCTGACGCAGTTTATTAAAAACAAGTTCAGTTAACGTTAAACAAAACATTGTGGGGTTTTAGTTTGCAGCAAAAAGTGCATACAAAAAAACTCCACACGGTTTCCCCCCAAGAGTCATCAACCCGGGCCGTCATAGAGCACACACATAAGAATTTTTTTATTGATTACCCTGATAGTAGGGTTTTAAAGGGCAGAAAGTCAACAAATTTATTGAAATTATTGGATAAATTTACATCAAATTGTAGTCTTTAATGACTAGGGTTTGAGGCAACATAAAATGGTATTTTACGCCGAAATTGATAAAAATGTATTGTTTTTCAAATAGATACCATTCATATGGTAATTTACATAGCTGGCGCTTCGGATTTTACCGATCCGCCCATTTTTACCAAAAACGCATCTGCCGATGATGAATTGATGTAGGCAATAGCACACCCTAGCTCCTTGTCCTTTTCATCGATTCCCCCTCCGGGGCACGAGCTTATATCCAAATGCGCTACAGATTTCTTTGCATCTTTGCCTTGGGCGTTGATTGAACCGGGCAAGTCAGCCTCGCGCAAAATATGTTGCGTCTGCGTCTTGGCCTTATCCCCATTTGCGCCCTCTTTTTTTGTGGTTTGCGATTTTTGATTTATATCCTGATCTTTGTTGGGAGGAAGATCGATAACTATATCGGGCAATACGCCAAGCGCCTGTATCGATTTTCCTGAAGGAAAATAATAAAGCGCCGTGGTTAACTGCAACGCACCCTTTAATGGCAGCTGCTGGATTGTTTGAACCGAACCCTTGCCAAATGAACGCCGCCCCATTATTGCGGCACGATAATTATCCTTCAGGGCGCCAGCAACAATTTCTGAAGCAGAGGCAGACCCTTCGTTAATAAGAACAACCAAAGGCTTTCCATCTGCCATGTCACCATGTTCCGCCATGTATGCTCTTGAATAATCTGCTCTGCGGGGCCTTATGGAAACTATTTCACCTTCATCAAGAAACATGTCTGACAAAATTACCGCCTGATCCAACAGGCCGCCAGGGTTGTTTCTAAGGTCAAGCACGTACCCCTTAATTGCACTTCCTGATTCTTTTTTTAATGCTGCAAAAGCTTCTTTCAGGCCGGGTTCAGTTTGTTCGGTAAAGCTACTTACACGAATGTAGCCTATGTTTTTTTCAACCCGCCACCTTACTGAACGCACATGTATTACTGCGCGCGTTATTGATACATCAAATGGGTTGGCGCCTTCGCGAATAATTGTAATGTTTATTTTTGTTCCAACACGACCACGCATTATTTTTACCGCATCTGAAAGGGTTAAATCTTTGATGGAGTTGCCATTAAGATGCGATATAAGGTCGCCCGCTTTTATCCCGGCCCTATCAGCAGGGGTATCTTCAATAGGGGCAATAACTTTAACAAAACCATCTTCCATTGTTACCTGAATTCCCAAGCCACCGAATTCACCGCTAGCAAAAACTCTGCGTTCTTTTAATTCATCGGGACTTAAATATTGAGAGTGCGGGTCAAGTGAAGAAAGCATTGAATCGAGCGCCGCCTCAACCAGCACCGCAGGCTTGGTGCTGTGTTCTGTTGGCTTAAGATCATCAATCCCTTTTATGGCAGCATCTACAAGAACGTCGTCACTTACTGCTGCTACGTAATTGCTGCGCACACGACGAAACGCATCACGAAAATGATCGCGTTCAGTGGTTTCGCTTAAATTGTCAGAATACTTATCCATTGTGGCGTAGAAACGATCAGCTTCTTTTTTTCCGGCTGTATCTATGCTGGAAAAAGTTAAGTGCGGATCGAAACTAACCGCAAGGCCCTGCCCTTGGGCGCAAGCGCTTAATGATTGCAGCAATGCAATTGATATGACCCCACCCAAGGCAAAGGCCAAGAGTTGGGATAATCGCTTCATCCGTTTTTGGTTATCCGTTCTATAAGTTCATCAAGAACCTTTTCGGACTCATCGTTGTCGACCTGACAGGTGCCAGCACTATGGTGCCCGCCGCCGCCATA
Organism: Rhodospirillaceae bacterium; assembly: GCA_029883045.1. Taxonomy (GTDB): domain Bacteria; phylum Pseudomonadota; class Alphaproteobacteria; order Rhodospirillales; family Magnetovibrionaceae; genus DAOVVL01. The sequence continues at coordinate 2,659 of JAOUJU010000116.1, read as the reverse complement.
TTCCAACATCAACTCACCAATATTTGTTTTGGATGTGCGATTAAGGATTGAGCCGCCTGTAGCAAAAACAGTGTTAAGTTTGTTGAGGCCCCACATCACATGGATTGAAATGTTGGTATCTGGATACATTGCATAAATCATGAAACGGTTGGTGGCGTAAATTATATCTTCTTTACGCAGATCAAGCACAACAAGATTGCCGTGCACTGTTGTGCAACGCTTAATCTGTTCTTTGGCCTGTTTTTCATGCTCTTTGTAAAGGTCTGTTCGTTCAACAACATCTGGCAACTTTAATATTTCATCGATGGTGTGATCACGACAGTAATCGATCAATTCCATCATTAACTGATAATTGGAAATGCGAAAATCTTTAAAACGGCCAAGACCAGTGCGGGAATCCATTATAAAATTAAGAAGCACCCAACCAGTTGGGTTGAGAATTTCGTCTTTGTTAAATTGTGCTGAATCAGCCTTGTCGACGGCTTCCATCATTTCGTTAGAAACGTTTTTGAACTCAACCTTTCCGCCGTAATAGTCGTAAACAACGCGTGCGGCAGATGGAGCGTCAGGATCAATTACATGATTTGGCGGAATATCATCAAGCCTAACCATTTCACTTGCGTGGTGATCAAACGCAATGTGTACACCAGGAACATACGGAAGGTTGGTTGTGATATCGTCTTCCGATATTAATATTGTTCCATCTTGCATATCTTTTGGATGAACAAATTTGATGTCTTCAATCAAATCCATTTCCTTTAGCAGCATGGCACAAACCAAACCGTCAAAATCGCTTCGTGTAACCAAACGATACTTTTTATGATCGCTCATTGGGCGGATCCCTCGCTCTTAAAAAAATTAAATACGACACGCATTTTATGTCGATGAAATATTAAAAAAATATACCCAGACAGTCACCTGCACTTAGTAACTTTACGTGCCCACCGACAGTCCGGCCCCTTACATATTGGTCATTGTAGATGATTTTTTTGTTCATAAACAAGCAACAGTAGTAAAAACAGTAGTAAAAGAGTTGAAAAATATCAACCTCTAGAACCTCTCATCTCAAAAACAGCCCAAAGGCAAGCCGAAAACACCACCACTGCCCCTGCTTGATGCAGGCTTGCGGCCCACACCGGAACCACAAGCAACAGGGTGGTTATGCCGAGCATAACCTGTGCAATTGTGGCAAAACCTAGCCAGTTTATAGCCAGTCTTGTTGTCGGGGCTAAATGCATCCGTCTGGAAAAAAACCAAAATACGGTGACAACAACCAACACACTTTCCGCCAATACCCTATGGTTAAATTGTATGGTTGTTATGTCTTCGAAGGCTGATTTCCAAAATGGGCTAAGGTCATACAACCCTCCTGGAATAATTTCACCGTCCATAAGCGGAAAAGTATTAAAAACAAACCCAGCATCGGTTCCAGCTACAAACCCACCGGAAACAGCCGTAAGCGAAATAAGCAAGAACATCCACACTTTGACCCCGCCAAGCCAACCTATATCTTGGTGGGTATCTGATTGTGGTTCCGGCTTGATAAGGGAAAGACCAACCCACAGCAACGCGGCTATAATAAGAAGGGCTAAGGCAAAATGCGCGGTTAGGCGGTATTGGCTAACGTCCGGGTGATCAACCATTCCACTTATAACCATAAACCAGCCCATCAACCCTTGCGCACCGCCAAGGGCAAACAACCCCGTAAGCTTCCAGAAAAGCGCGTCGCCCGGGCGAAACCATGACCTGGTTAAAAACAATGCGTATGGAATGAAAAATGCCAAACCAATCAAACGCCCCCAAAATCGATGAATAAATTCCAGCCAAAAAATTGACTTAAAACCATCTACCGTCATATCGGGATTTTTTTTATGGAACTCGGGAAAATTTTGATATTTAGAAAAAAGCAATTCCCAATCGGTTTCACTTAACGGTGGTATCCAGCCTGTAAAAAGTTTCCATTCAACCATTGAAAGGCCAGAATGCGTAAGCCGAGTAAGACCGCCTATGACAATCATTACAAAAACCATAGCCGCAACAGAAAAAAGCCACGCGGACATTATTTTAATACGACGGGTATTTGGTGGGCGACGATAAGATGAAAAGCCAGTCAAGAAAAATTTCCCCAGAACTATTTCCAGAATTATTTCCAGAATTATTTATTGCCATATTCTGGCAAACGATTATTTTTCAAACACACAAAATATCAGATATTTTATTAGGGTGTAATTGATTTGCGACAAATAGATTTAATTATTGATATAGCTATCTAGCTTATGTAGGTGGGTTATCTTTAGCCCATTTTTGTAATAATTCAGCCAGATTTGCCGCCGTTGCACTGTCTAGTTCAAGGTCGGTAAAACGCTTTCCTTCTTTTATACGAAGACGAACCATTTTAAATCCCCCCTCGTAAATGGCTTCTTGCACCGTTAGTAGTTTGTTCCACGGGGCATTTATTTCTTCAATATCGGTTACTGATTGATGGCCTGCATTCATTGTTAAATCCTTTTATGGCAACAACAATTATTGTTACCGTTATATTTGAGCTATGCGTTGCTTATAACGCCCACGTAATATAAATCGTTTTTCATTTTCCTGTTCGCCATCAACAAATGATGTGCGTGTGTGAAGAACATTATTACAGATAAGCCCCTCACCC
>JAOUJU010000115.1 GCA_029883045.1 Rhodospirillaceae bacterium | reverse complement strand
TCCCCTGAAAAACCCACCAAGGCGCGGCGCCCGGCAAATGGTTGGGGTGAAACCACTGTGGTCATTCGATTATGCCTTTTATTTTTAGCTCTACCCCCAACCGGGCAAGCGCTTCATCCCACAAGGCAGCGGCCCGGGCTTCGGCCCCAACACGCGCATCGGGCACACGTTCAGCCCAGCCAAAGCTAGCCAGAATTTTAAGGTGTTCGCGCTTTAGGGTTTTATTGCGATACAGCGCCATTACTGCACGGTTGATATCGTCTGGTTCGCACGGGCGAGCCATAACCGGGGTGGATCCACCCAATTTTGCCCCATTAAAACGCAGGCGTTCTGCGCGGATATACCAAAACCATGCCTCAATTGCGCTATGAAATGGAACCTCTGGCACTACCGACTGGGTCGGTGGGCCCTTGCGAATTCTTGGCATTGGCTATAACTCCCTGAATTATTAAGATTATTATTATATGATTATTTTCCTAGTGACAATTTACATAGGACTATTATCATCAGTCAAGGAATAGTTAGCTAAAAAATAGAATCAGAATCTACTGGTGCAATTTTGAGGGACATATAAGATAATCTTCCCATGATGAAGCATACAAACATATGGAATGCGGTTGATACCCTAGCCAAGGCCAATGGGTTGTCGGCATCGGGGCTTGCCAAAAAGGCAGGGCTTGATCCAACGACCTTTAACAAATCAAAACGCATAACCGCAGATGGCAAGCAACGCTGGCCGTCAACCGAAAGCATCGCCAAAATATTAGAGGCCACCAACGCCGGGTTGGATGAATTTTTTTCTTACGTTGAAGGCAAAGAAAAAATCACACCACGCCATGTACCGCTAATTGGTTTTGCCCAAGCCGGGGCAGAAGGATATTTTGATGATGCCGGTTACCCCACGGGCGGCAGTTGGGAAGAAATTGATTTTCCCGGCATTGGCGATAGGCGTGCTTATGCTTTGGAAATATCTGGCGATAGCATGGACCCGGTTTTACGCGATGGCGACATTGTTATTATTTCACCCGAAGCGGGCGTGCGCCGGGGCGACCGGGTGGTGGTAAAAACAAAATCAGGCGAAGTAATGGCAAAAACATTAAAACGCAAAACCGCAACCAATGTTGAGCTTTCATCATTTAACAAAGCACACGAAGACCGCACCATTCCACTGGACGAGGTCGAGTGGATATCGCGCATTGTTTGGGCAGCGCAATAAATTTTAATCTTGCTAAATGTTTATTGCCGATTAAGCCGAAAGGTCTTCGCCTGCCAATGCCCGGGTGATAAGCGTTACAGTTTCACCAACCCCATAAAGCGCAATGAACGAACCCATGCGCGGCCCTTGTTCTTGGCCAAGCAATATTTCATAACAGGCCTTGAACCATTCACGCAGATTATCAAACCCATGGCGTTTGCCGACTTCGTAAACTTCGGTTTGGATATCTTCGGCGCTGGTTGATCCGGCCATTTTCTCCAAAGATGATTTTAGGTCTTCTAATGCTGCGTGTTCTTGTGCAGAGGGTGCGCGGAATTTTTTATTAGGTTTCACAAAATCTTGGTAATAATTAATTGCACCCGTTACCAGCTTATCCAAAATTGGCGCTTGTTCAGGCGTTAGGTCGGGACGGTAGCGGGTAATAAAATTCCACAACACCGCTTTGTCCTCTGAATGACATACGCTAGCCAGGTTAAGCAAAACGTTAAATGAAAATGGCGTTTCCCCTGCTGGCGGTTGACCTGAATGGATGTGCCAGACCGGGTTGTTAAGCTGGTCTTTTTCTTCTTGTTCAGGAAATTTGCCAAGAAACGTAAGGTATTCATCAACGTTTTTAGGAATGACATCAAAAAACAAACGTTTAGCTGTTTTGGGTTTTTGATACATAAACAGGCTGAGGCTTTCAGGTGTGGCATAGCGCAACCATTCTTCGACTGCTAAACCATTGCCCTTTGATTTAGATATTTTTTTGCCTTCATCGTCCAAAAACAATTCATAAATAAGCGTCAGCGGTGGGTTACCACCAAGGGTGCGACAAACCCGTTCGCCCAAACGGACATTTTCAATGTGGTCTTTGCCCGACATTTCATAATCGACTTCCAATGCCATCCAGCGCATTGACCAGTCAACTTTCCATTGCAGTTTACATTGGCCACCCGTTACCGGGACCTCGATTTTTTTGCCAGCATCATTTTCATATGTAACCGTTCCGGCACTTTCGTCGTGGGCTATAATCGGCACCTGCAATACCATCCCGGTATCGGGACACAATGGCAAAAATGGTGAATAGGTCGCGCGCCGTTCCGGGCCCAATGTTGGCAAGATAATTTCTTTTATCTTGTCATAATGTTTCAATACTTTTAACAGGCCTTCATCCAATCTGCCCGATTTGTATTCTTCGGTGGCTGATTTGAATTCGTAATCAAAACCAAATTCATCAAGAAACGAACACAAACGCGCATTGTTATGATGGCCAAAACTTTCATGGGTGCCAAACGGATCAGGAACCTGGGTCAATGGTTTGCCAAGATGTTGTGTAACCATTTCCTGATTGGGAATATTGTCTGGCACTTTGCGCATGCCGTCCATGTCATCAGAAAAGGCAAAAAGTTTGGTCGGTAATCCGGTCAAAACCTCAAACGCATGGCGAACCATGGTGGTGCGGGCAACCTCGCCAAAGGTTCCAATGTGCGGCAGGCCGGATGGGCCATAACCGGTTTCAAACAACACATAACCTTTTTGCGGTAATTTAGCTTTGCCTTCGCCGCCTAAACGTTTTTCCAGCGCCCTTGCTTCTACAAAGGGCCAAGCATTGGAATGGCGCGCAAGTTCGCGCATTTGAGATGAAACATTTTGCGGGCTATAAGGCATAATAATTATGGTTCCGGTTTATATGAAAAAGAAGAAGTTAAAGCGCGCTTAGATAAAGGTCAATCAAGTCCTTGGCAATATTCTATCCAGCGTGCGGTTAGCTTTTCTGAGACCGAATTTTGCCGTAAGCGTCCGCTCAACGAACCAAAATCAACCAAATCCAACGGCTGGTCTTGATTGAAACAAGAAAACACCACTTTTTCCTCGCCCGTATCTGGGTCAACGTGGCGTTGCAAACACTGGGCGCAGATTTCCTTCATCATGCATTGCATCGGGCTATTGATCGAACCAATGCCTTGGTGGCCTGCTTTTAAGAAATCTTTTAATATGGTGTGGCGCGCACCCGTCACCGCTTTCATCATCATGTCAGAACCGATGGCTATTATGCGGTCAACCTTTGCAAGCTCTATGGGCTGTGATCCGGCAAACAATTCGCCCCGCCCATAAGCCGCCATGGCTTCAACAATATTGCCAATAAATGCGCGGTCACTGTCGCGCGTGGGCGTAAAGCCGGGATCGACATCTGAGCACCAAACAATTGTATCTGCGGCGGCTTCAATTTTTTCGGTGTGGTAACGATCGGTGGTTTTTTTGTAAGCGGCAAAATACAAAACCTTTGATCCGGCACTGCGGAACGCTTGGCCAATTGAAAATAAAACCGCATTACCAAGCCCACCACCGGCCAATAACACCGTTTCCCCTCCCGGTGTTTCGGTTGGGGTTCCGGTTGGCCCCATCAATATAACAGGGCTTCCCGGTTGCAGGTGCGCACAGAGGTTTGAAGAACCCCCCATTTCTAACACAATCAATGAAACCGTTCCGGCGGCAACATCGGCCTCGGCCCCTGTTAGGGCTAGGCCTTCCATCGCCAAACGGGTGCCACCACATACATCAGATAAACTTTCAAAATTTTGCAGACGGAAAAATTGCCCCGGCTTAAATGCAGCGGCCGCCATCGGGGCCTTGATCACCACTTCAACAATGGTTGGGGTCAGGCGGTTAACGCTAACCACACTAGCGACAAGGCCCTGTTTTAGATTATCGGCAATTTCAGCAAAGCTGGCTGATGTTGGCGCAGTTTTTTGTAACTGTTTTGTTATGTGGGGGTAGCCTTGTTTGGCGCTGGCCATGGCTTTCACCACGTTGCCAGCAAAACTTGGGTGCAGATCACCAAAAAAGCTAACCGCGCGACCATCGGTTTCAAGCTCAACCAATACTTCGACCTTTGATGGTTTATCACTACGCTCAGGCGATACAGAATTCCCATTCTCGTCCACGGCGGCAAAATATTTTCCATCCATAGCAGCAAAGTTTTCGTCTTCACGCGATAAAACTGTATTGGGCTGGGTGCCAGCGGCAACTAAAACTGCGCGCGCTGGCAAAGAAACGGTTTTGCCAGTTGCACTTAATTTTCCATCTTCATTTATTTGTTGGCGTTCCATTGTGATAGAACCAACCCAGCCGAATTCATCAACTTCAATTGCGGTTGGGGCCAGCAATTCGGCAAAACGAATTCCTTGTTCGAACGCTTTTTCAATTTCTTCGTGGTTTAGGGTGTAGCTCGGGCTATCAATCATCCGTCGGCGATAGGCAATGGTTGCCCCACCCCATTTATTTAACAAAGTGGTTAAATCGGGTTCGCGGTTTTCTGCCTTGGCCCGTGCGCGCTCAATCCGAATGGCTTGACCGTGGCTTAGAAATTCAGACGCAATTTCATGATCCTCAACCGTCCATTTGGCACGAACTACATCTTCACCCATTACCGCTGACATTGTTTCAAAGCGGTGAATGAATTTTTCGCACTGCGATACATAATAAGCCAAACTTTCAGTTGCGGTATCAATTGCGGTCAAGCCACCGCCAATAATTACCGCAGGCAAACGCAATTGCAGGTTAGCAATATTGTCAGATTTAGCCGCCCCGGTTAATTGCAATGCCATCAAAAAATCAGACGCTTGGCGCACACCCGGAGCCAGATTGTTTTTAATGTTCAAAATGGTTGGTTTGCCCGCGCCCATGCAAAGGGCAATATGATCAAACCCCATACCAAAGGCCTGTTGTTTGGTAATTTGTGCACCGAAACGCACACCACCAAACATGCGGAACTGTTCGCGCCGCTCCAATAACAAGCGTTCAAGTTTGAGGAAATTTTTATCCCAACGAACGGTAATGCCATATTCGGCAACCCCGCCGAAACCAGCAAGGATACGATCATCAAGGCTTTCACAAACTTCCTTGACGTTTTCAATCGGATCGAACTCAACCCGTTCGCCAAATGGCGTGGTACCATTTAAGGCCGCGTCCATTGGTTCTAATTTAGCCCCGTCAACCAATGCCACCGCATGGCCATCGTTCATTAAATGATGCGATAACGCCGAACCAGCCGGCCCGGCACCAACCACCAATACCTTATAGCCGCTATCTGGTTTTGGCACTGGGCGGCGGATGTTCATGGGGTTCCACCGGGTAAGTAGCGAATAAATTTCAAACCCCCAAGGCAAACCCAATATGTCTTTTAATGCGCGGGTTTCGACCTCTGGTATATTTACCGGTTGTTGTTTCTGGTAAATGCACGATTTCATACAATCATTACAAATTCGGTGCCCGGTTCCGGCGCAAAGTGGGTTATCAACCGTAATAAGTGCCAAAGCAGAAACCGCAAAGCCATCCATTTTGGCTTTGTGCATTTCGGAAATGCGTTCTTCTAGCGGGCAACCAGTTAAATCAATTCCTATTTCGTTTTTTGCAAAGTCACCGGTTTTTTTATCGAATAAACCTTTGGAACATGAATCCTTTCCCCGGTCATGGCAAATTACACAATAATTTGCTTCATCCAATGCGCCCGTCAGGTCGCAGCCATTATCAGAAAGTTTAAATCCATCGCGGTAATGCAATCTGTCCGGTGCAAAATTAAGCGCATCAACGCCTTGGGCAATTTCAACCGTGTCGGTTTTAACTAAGTTTTTTGTATCGATTTTTTGCGGTTCATTAAACAATACATCGTTTGCGTGCCGCGCCCGACCCGCAGGCGTGTATGTTGCCCACAAAGCATAATCGGCAGATTGTAAAATTGCGCTAGCGTTTGTTTCTTCATCTTCCAACAAACCCATAACGTAAGTTGCAAATGAAAGTTCAGAAAGTTCAGCGCCAATATTTTTGCTAATTTCTTTTTCTAGTTTATTGCCATCAATACCAAACGCATCATCTATGGTTTTGCCCTTTAACGCCCGTCGCTGCACGAACAAACGCTTACAGGCATAAATGGG
>JAOUJU010000114.1 GCA_029883045.1 Rhodospirillaceae bacterium | reverse complement strand
CCGTTGCGTCTTTTGTATCCGTGCTGGCGGCACTTAAATCGTTGTTATGCGACATTTGCAGGTCTTTCTGATTTTGCTGTATCGGCCATGGGTATCGAGAAGCTGAACACGGCCCCACCTTCAGGTGATGGTTCTGCCCACAGTCGCCCGCCATAAGTCTCAATTATTGTTCGGCTAATTGAAAGCCCCATTCCCATCCCCTTGGTTTTGGTGGTGTAAAAAGCTTCAAATAATTTTTCTGGATCAGTTTCACCAATACCATAACCGTTGTCCTTTATAGACACTATTATTTCTTTATCAGTATTTATGGCGGTGTTTATACTAATTTTTCTAGGACCAGTAATGGACATTGTTGATTCCATTGCATTACCAATAAGATTAAGCAAAACCTGCTCAATTTGTATTTTATCAGCCACCACGAAATATGGTGTAATAATTTTATTCATTTCAACAGCAATTTCATTTCGTGCGGCTTCGGGTTCAATTATTTCAACTGCATCGACCAACGATTTTGAGATGTTAATTTCTTCCATTGACACCTTGCCTTTGCGCACAAGCTCACGGATGCGCCGTATAACCTGACTGGCACGCTCTGCTTCGCTCGCAACGCGTTTCATGGCATCTAATATGGCCCCGGTTTCAAGTATATTATCACTATTAAGATGCTTAAGGCGGTGTACGCATCCTTGTGCATAATTTGATATTGCTGAGAGTGGTTGGTTTATTTCATGGGCGAGGCTTGCCGTAAGTTCGCCAATAGTATTAACGCGCGAAATATGTGCCAACTCGTTTTGGCGCTTACGCGCTATGTCCTCTAGGCGTTTAATCTCAGCTATTTGATGGGTCAGCTCGTTGTTAGCATCAGAAAGTTCTTTGGTTCGCCTTATCACAAGCTGCTCTATTCTGAAACCCCAAAGCAATCCAATAAGTAAAAGTATCAATCCAAATACCGCCCAGTGCCAGTATTGATCCACAATATCGCTAACGTTAATTTCAACAGAGACGTCATACGGGCTTATACGAAGATCCTTTAACAGGTCATGTACAGGAAGATAATCCAGCGGTACCGTCCAACCCGAATACCCACCAATTTGTGCAACCGGATGATCAGGTGTCATCCCTAACAGTTGGACAACAATTTTTTGCGCTAGATCCTGCGATGCATGAGTTAATTTTGCAAATGGCCACTCTGGATACAGATCAGTGCTTAGTAAATAGGGGAATCCTGAAACGTCGCGCCGAGAAAGAACACGAATGTCACTTAGGTTTATTTTTCCTTCGCGCGCCAAACTTTCAAGAACACCTGTTCTTATTGTTCCGCTGTCAACTTTACCTGAGAGCACAGCCTCAACAACCTTATCTTGGGGAAAGCCTGAATATGAAATTAAGGAAAAATCGGTAAATGGATCAATGCCGGATTTAATAAATTCCCGCCACGCCATTTGGAACCCGCCAAAAGCATCCCTGTCTATTGCCATGAATGATTTGCCCTTTAGGTCCTTAATTTTTTTAATGTCAGCCCTGTCATTGCGGGTGAATATGATTGCACCAAAAACATTTCCAGCTAAAACTAATTTATCAGATTGCAGTGTCGCGATGCGCGTTACACCAAACTTGGATTCGATTGATGCATAATTGCCTGGATTGGTCAGAATAAAATCAACCGATTTGTTGGAAACAACACTTTCCATCTCAGATAAAGATAATGGAACAATGGTAAAACGCCTTTCTGGAATTTGCCCACTAAGGAAATCGCCCAGTGGTTGCCAATGTTTATAAACATGCTCAGCACCACGAAATGCTAAAACTCCAATGCGAACATCTCCCGGTTCGCGCGCAGGGATCGGGCGAAAAAAAACCTTGTCGTGTTGTTCGCTGTTGCGGGTGGCATCAACTGTTTGGGCGTTTACATTATTGTGGCCAAGCAATATGACCGTCAGAATTGAAATGAATGCTGCGCCAATGCCCACACGCACCAGTAATTTAGCGCAATTTTTCGCAAATAACTGTCTATGCGCTGCCGGCATTTTTGGCTCTGGTGAGAACATTTTATGCATTTTGATAAATATTCCACATTTGCCCTGAAACAGATAATCAAAAGAGTTGGTTCTTGAAATATCGCTGAACACAGTGGGTTTTCGGGGTTCTTAATTTATATTTTTCTAATATTATAACTTATTGTTATTAATGCCTTTTTTGTGTTATTGGCCAATTTTCCCATTAGTAACCATTGACTCGGCTCAGGTATTCGTGTAGCTTGCATCCAACGTTCGGTGCCCATTAGGGGCCGATTATTAGCGGTCAGGCCAATAGGCAGACCAAATTTTAAAAAGCGGCGACAAAATTCAATTTGCGACAGCTTTTATAATATGACTATTGCTTCTAAAGGAGGATAGCGCGAGATGAGTGCCCATAACCCAACTGTTGACCAATCATACAAATTGCCGTCTGTGCTGCGTGGAAGTTCGCCTGAAAGCGGGCTTGCGCAATTTTTTCGTGAAGCATGGAAATATCCCGTCCTCAAGCCTGAGGAAGAGTACACCCTTGCGGTTCGTTATACCGAAGACGGCGATATTGATGCCGCACATAAGCTTGTAACTAGCCATCTGCGTTTGGTAGCAAAAATAGCCATGGGCTATCGCGGGTACGGTCTTCCGGTTTCTGACCTTATTAGCGAAGGCAACATTGGCCTGATGAAGGCGGTAAAGAAGTTTGACCCATACATGGGGTTTCGCCTTTCCACCTATGCCATGTGGTGGATTAAAGCATCAATTACAGAATATGTTCTTAAATCATGGTCGTTGGTTAAAATGGGAACAGTTGCTGCGCAAAAGAAGCTTTTTTTCAGCCTGCGCAAGCACAAAGCGCGCCTTGGGATAACAGGCAACGGTGAATTGCTTCCCGAGCAAGCAACCGAATTAGCCCGAGATCTGAAAATTTCCGAACATGATATAATAAACATGAGCCGTAGGCTTGGCACTCGTGATCTTAGTCTCAATGCGCCGCTCTCGAACAGCGAAGATGGTGTGACGGAATTTCAAGACACCCTGATAGATGAGGGCGCCAGTCCGGAAGAATTCACGGCCAAATCCCAAGAAAAATCAATGCATCAGAAAATGATTTCCACAGCACTTAAAACCTTGGATGAGCGTGAATTACATATATTTACCGAGCGCAGACTCAAGGAAGACCCGGTTACCCTTGAGGAACTGGGCGCAAGTTACGGCATTTCGCGTGAGCGTGTTCGCCAGCTTGAAGTGCGGGCATTTGAAAAGGTGCAAAAAGCCGTAATTGCCGCCAAGGAAACTTCTGACGGTACTGGCTGGGACAAGAACGCCTAAATAATTTAGACCCCAATAAGCCAAACAATACAAAACAACGGTTGTCCAAATATTTTTAGTTGTGGCACTGTAGGACTATGACCACGGCTATTAAAAATAATATTGGGCCAATAGCATTTTTTTGTGATTTCGGATTGCCCTATACGGGGCAGATGAAAGCAGCAATTTTGCGTGCGGCACCAGATGTCCGGGTGGTGGACCTAATGGTTGATGCTCCAGCTTTTGATGTTCGCGCATCTTCTATTTTGCTGGCAGCAATGGCCGAAAGTTTTCCTGCTGGGACAATATTTGTTTGTGTCGTAGATCCCGATGTTGGTTCTGCTGCACGGTTGCCCGGTGCGGTTTTGGCGGGCGGGCGATGGTTTGTTGGCCCGCTTAACGGTATTTTTGAGCACACCATCAGGCATTGGCCTGAAGAGGCGGTAATATACAGCGCAGACTGGCCAACAGAAAATATTTCAGCCAGCTTTCATGGTCGCGATATTTTTGCCCCAATGGCAGCAAAAATATACCACCAAGGTTCCGCAATAGACGAAATGACAGAGCTTTCACTCGGAGTTAGGGAAAAGTTCAGGCACCCTGAATTTGCCGATGATCTAGAGCAGATCATATACATAGATGGCTTTGGCAACGCCATTACAGGCGTGCACGCCCCCACAAGCCCCCTTAACGCCAACGCGAACCCACCAGTGGTCACGGTGGGCGGAAGGGATATTCCCTGGGCCAGAACGTTTAGCGATGTTCCTCCGCAAAGCCCATTTGCCTACGCAAATTCGATGAACCTGATTGAATTGGCGGTAAATAAGGGCCGAGCAGACGTATTTTTGGACTTAAATGTAGGAAGTCAGGTTTCTGTCAGTTTCCTGTGATAGCCGTCACAGTTAAAATAGGTACAATTTTGCTATATTTTTCATATAGTTTACTATATTTGCGGTTTGCTAGTGGGGCGGGGTTAAGCAATAATTATTAAGGGAAAATCATCACAAAAACACCATATGACCGCCATGTGGCCACCATGTGGTATCTGTGTATTATTTAGATAGATTTAGCGATATTTTAAATTATTGATAGTGGGCTTGCCTGAAACCAACAATTAGGTATTGTTTTTTACCAACAAGGTTCTGGCAATAAAAATAAAGAGGGAACAATGAGCCTGAAAGTTAAATTCTGGGGAGTCCGCGGTAGTATTGCATGCCCATCGCAAAGCCATATTGGTTATGGCGGCAATACTAGCTGTGTTGAGGTTAATGCAAATGGGCACCGGTTTGTGCTTGATGCCGGAACCGGAATCCGTGGACTTGGGCGCGAATTTAAGCGCGACGGCATTGATCAGATTCATATTCTTATGACCCACACTCACTGGGACCATATTAACGGGTTTCCTTTTTTTGAACCCGCATATGACCCTAGCGCCTCGGTTCATATCATGGCTGGGCACCTGCGTGAAAAAGGTGGCATCCAAACCGTGCTGGCAGCACAGATGGACAACCCCATGTTTCCGGTACCATTGGGCGCAATGCAGGCAAAGATGCGGTTTGAAGATTTTGAGGCAGGCATGTCATTTGATTTGTATGATGACGTAAAAATAAAAACCGCTGCCCTTAACCACCCTAATGGTTCAACCGGATACAGGATTGAATGCAACGGCAACAGCGCATGCTATGTAACCGATACCGAGCATGTTCCGGGTGAATTAGACAAAAACATCCTTACCCTTATTGAGGGGTCGGATTTGGTGATTTACGATTGCACCTATACCGAAGATGAATTTCCATCAAAGGTCGGCTGGGGCCACTCAACCTGGAACGAAGGTGTAAAATTATGCCGCGAAGCTGGCGTTAAAAGCATGGCAATATTCCATCATGACCCAGATCATGATGATGACTTTATGGATAAGCTTGGCAAAGAAGCTAAAAACGTGTGGGACGGAACCTTTGTTGCACGCGAAGGCATGGAAGTAGTTTACTAAGAACCTTCATCCAACATTTATTCAGGATTTACTCGGGTACTTTTTATCGCTTTGTGATGATGCGCCTTTATTGTTGCGCAGGGTTATTTTGCTCAATCTTATCTTGAATCGCTTGTCTTTTTGCCTCTTCCTCGTCCCTTCTTTTTTGTTCTTCTTCTTTGATGCGTTGTTCAAGCAACAAATCAGAAAAGGCCTCTTTTTCCTTGCGCGACATAGCGCTTAGCAAAATCTCTACTCGACGGTTGCGAGCCTGATTTTCAGGGATAGCCTTTCCCGCTATATCGTTATTGGGAAATTTAGGTCTGGTATCGGCATGTCCAATTACGCTTTGCCGGAATGGATGCAGGCCGATTTCTATAAAATTTCTGGCAACAGCGCCAGATCGCCCGGACGATAATTCCCAGTTAGATGGGAATTGTGCGGTGTTTATGGGTTCGTTATCGGTGTGACCTTCAATTGATATATTGAAATATTTGAATTTTTCTCGGGCAAACGTAACGCTCATACTTTCAAGTATGGGCAATGCCTCAGCTCGCAACGTAGCCGTTCCGGGAACAAAGAACGCGCCTGCGGCCATTTCAATTGTAATTCCGCGGTCTGTTTTTTGAATATCAACCACCTTTTCGGCCTGCATTTCAAAAACCGCAGCTTCTAGTTCTTCTTGCATTTGGGTCGTGGTGGAAACGGTTACACCTGTGCCTATTTCATCCTTGATACCCGCCATGACCTCTTCAAATGTTGGAAGGTCGATTTTAGAAAACGATACCAACATCACGAAGAACGCCATAAGCAAGGTTATGGCATCGGCATAGGTCATCAGCCATTCTTCGTCTTCTGGTTCATCTATGATGGGCGGTGGCGGC
>JAOUJU010000113.1 GCA_029883045.1 Rhodospirillaceae bacterium | reverse complement strand
TGAGCTTGGCGACGAAGAAGAAATGTTCGACGAAAGAGAAAAAACGGCCAAAGAAAACGAAGAACAAAACAAAGGCCTTCCGCCAAGGCATTACCCAGAATGGGACTACCAAACAAAAACCTACCGCCCTGACTGGGTAAGCGTTTATGAAAGTTTACATCCATCTGGTGACAGCACAAAAATTGATGATTTGCTGCAAAAAAATTCAGCATTAGCAAAGCAGATTAAGCAATTATTGGATTTGCTAAAACCGCAGCAATATGTTCGGGTTAGGTATCAAGAAGATGGCTCTGACCTTGATTTGGATGTTGCAATAAAATCTTTGATTGATTTCAAAAGCGGGGCAACGCCTGATCCGCGCATCAACATGTCACATCGCCATGATGGCCGCGATATTGCAGTTATGTTGCTTATGGATCTATCCCAATCAATCGGCGAAGTACCAGAAGGCAGCACACAAAGCATTCTTGAGCTTAGCCAAGAAGCCGTTGCAATTTTAGGTTGGGCCATAGAAAGGCTGGGCGATGAATTTGCCATAGCGGGGTTTTCATCCAACACTCGCCACGAGGTGCGTTACCAGCACTTAAAAGGTTACAATGAAAGCTGGGATGATGGTGTTAAATCGCGTCTTGCAGCAATTGAGGCTGGATATTCAACCAGAATGGGCGCGGCACTTCGCCATGCCGGGCATTATTTATCGGCGCGCAAGGCAGAAAAAAAATTATTGCTTGTGCTTAGTGATGGTGAACCATCGGATATTGATGTCAGCGACAATAAGCTACTTATGGAAGATACCCGCAAGGCGGTGCAAGAATTAGACAGGGATGACATATATACGTTTTGCATAACCCTGGATGCCAAGGCCGACGAATATGTCGGCAATATATTCGGAAATCGCTTTGCCATTGTGGATAAGGTGGAGCGTCTGCCAGAAAAGCTTCTTCAGTTGTTTGTATCGATAACAAAGTAATAAAATTATGCACTAAAACAATTAATTAGATAAAATAACCATAAGCAATACTTATGCTAATCATTAGTATAAATCAGTTTGTTTATGTCCTTCGCAGCGGTATATTGACACTCAAGAAGTGTAAATTGAAAAACGGGGGGTTTTGAGTGACGAGTAAACCTGGGGAGGTCCGCTCGCACTAATCTCAAAGCCAGCCGTTAGACCCCCGCTCGCAAGTGCGGGGGTCTTTTTTATTTAAATAAAACCGTTTGAGCTTGGCCTTGGGTTATAATGACTGCAAAATGAAGCAACCTTGTTAAGCAAAATAATCTAACCAGTTTCGGAGAGCAAAATGTCAGCAAATGTTAAAATAGCCCCCAGCATACTTTCTGCCGATTTCGCCCGTCTTGGCGAAGAGGTTAAAGCAGTTGATGAGGCTGGAGCCGATTGGATTCATATTGATGTTATGGATGGTCACTTTGTTCCCAACCTTACCTTTGGCCCACCGGTTATTTCGTGCATTCGTTCGTGGACAGAAAAATTCTTTGATGTTCATCTAATGATTGATCCTGCCGGACCGTTTTTGGAAGATTATGCCAAAGCTGGTGCCGATCAAATTGTTGTTCACGCTGAAGCAGATAAACATCTTGATCGTTCAATTCAGGTAATTAAAGGATTGGGTAAAAAAGCTGGCGTTTCACTTAACCCGCACACCCCGGTCAATGTTTTGGAAAATGTATTAGACCAACTGGATATGGTTTTAATAATGAGCGTTAACCCCGGTTTTGGCGGGCAAAGTTTTATTCCAGCAGCACTAAACAAAATAAGTGCGGTTAAAAAAATGATTAATGGACGCCCCATTGATATTCAAGTAGATGGTGGCGTTAATGCTGCTACTGCAAAATCTGTTGTTGATGCGGGTGCAACATGCTTAGTTGCGGGTAGCGCTGTATTTAAAGGCGATGATTACGTAGCAACCATTAAGGCAATACGTGACGCATATTCATCCTAATGATTTATTATCTTAAGCATTCTTTATCTTGAGAATTTTTTATCTTAAGCGGTTAAATATTTTTTTATAAATTACGTTATTAGGATGCTTGGATGATAAAAAAATTTGGAAGCGTAGATAAAATAACTAAGGTTCCCAGCGCCATTTCAAGGGCGGTTCCGGGAACCATTGGTAAGGCTGTGCCGCGCGTACTAAAGAAGCGAAGCAGTTACCTTTATTTTTGGCAAAAAAGATGGTTTTTCATCTCCCTTGCGGTTGGCTGGGGGCTTCTTTCCATGCCTGTTCCAGATGGCCTGACCCAACAGGGGATGATAATTCTGACCATGAGCGTGGTTGCCACCATACTGTTTGTTACCGAACCAGTGCCGCTGCCAACCGTTGCCCTAATGATTATTGTTGGCCAAGTGTTTTTAATGGGTATCGATTCCAAAGAAGTGGCAAAATCCATGATGAGCGATTCCGTATTGTTTATCATGGGATCGCTAATGCTGGCAGTTGCTGTGGTGAAACAAAAACTAGATACACGAATTGCGTGGTTATTGGTTCGTGTTACCGGAACATCAACCGCACGTATCGCGTTCGGCATTTCATTTGTCTCTGGTATTTTGGCATCGTTCGTCGGCGAACATACGGTTGCAGCAATGATGCTTCCTGTGGGCATTACCCTTATTCAGCTTACCTCTGATGACCCTAAAAAGGTTCGTAATCTTGCTGCCGTGATTTTGTTTTCAATTTCCTATGGTTGCTCTGTTGCGGGCATTGGGACCCCATCGGGGGGCGCTAGAAATGCCATAATGATTGGTTATTGGAAAGAATTCTTTTACAATCCAACAAATCCAGAAACATTTATTTACTTGATCGATTACGTTCATTGGATGATGTATGCCTATCCTTTGTTTTTGATCCAACTTCCATTTGTTACCCTTATTCTTCTTTTTACCTTTAAGCCAGAATACAGAAATTTATCTCGCGCTGTTGTAAAGCTGCGTCATAAGGTGGAAGAGCAGGGCAAGATGAAAATCGGTGACTGGGCAGCCATAGTGATATTTTTCGTCACACTGCTTGGCTGGATTTTTGCATCAAGCGACTATGGCATGGGAACCATTGCTATATTTGGCGCCGTAATATTTTTGGCATCGGGTTTGGTTAAATGGACCGATATTAATTCCGGCGTTAACTGGGGTGTTGTGCTGTTGTATGGCGCGGCCATTTCATTGGGGCTGCAAATGATGGAAACCGGCGCCGCTATTTGGATTGCCGAACATTTCTTGGCAATTCTTTCCCCGCTTGGCGCCGATAGCGGTATTGGTTTATGGGCTGCGGTTTCTGCCCTGACAACGCTGGTGACGAACACCATGTCGAACGGTGCCGCCGTGGCGGTGCTTGGACCTATTGTTCTTAAACTGGCAGTTGCGGCAGAAGAAAGCCCAATAGTAATTGGCTATATAACGGCAATTTCGTCAGCGTTTGCATACTTAACCGTGGTTGGCACACCAGCTAGCACAATTGTTTATGCCTCAGGTTATCTTAAAACTACTGACTTCTTAAAAGTTGGGTGGAAAATGGCTGTAGCCTCTACCATTATAATGTTGCTGGGGGCATATGTTTATTGGCCCTTGCTTGGTGTTTAACCAATAACTATTCGGAGTCCGCATCATGAATGAAAAACAAAGCACCACAATGAGCGAAGATACCGAAGGCCGTTTTCGCATATTGGTATGTATTGATGGTTCGGATGAATCATATCGCGGTCTAAAATACGCGGCAAAACTTGGTAGCGGCATAGATGCCGATATTGTTCTTTTGTATGTTCGTCCAATTGATCAGGGATTGCGTTCGGGCGGGTTACAGGTTGATGTGGCGCGCTCAAACCTGCTTGATTGGGGGCTAGAACTTCCGGGAATCAAATACCTTAAAAAAGGCCGCGATCTTTTAGTTGAAATGGGTGTTTTGGGCGATGACTGGGAAGAACAGCATTCTCACTCAGATGTTAGCGGAACAACTCTGGGCGATAATAAAATAGATTACATCTCCAAAAACGGTAACAAGGTTGTGCTTAAATTAAAGGTCGCAACAGATATTGCGTCGGGGGTGCTCGATCAGTGGGAAATTGGCAAGTATGATCTGATAATTGTTGGCGCATCCAGTCGGTGGAAAGGCGGGTTTAAAGGTTTTTGGGACCCGGCTGTGGCAGAAAAAATAGTGGTTCACGCACCGTGTTCGGTTATTATTGCGCGCGACCTTGAGGTCGGCAGCGGCCACCTTATTTGCACCGATGGATCCGAAGCGGCCATGCACACGGTGCGCAGTGATGCTTATTTAGCTAGCCGTTGTAAATGTCCAATTTCATTAATTTCCGTATCCCACGACATAGAGGGCGAGGCCGAAGCCAAAGCCAACGTCGAAGACGCACGCAAAGAATTAAAAAGTATGGGCATTGATGTGGTCGATGCCATAACCAAAGTCGGAAACCCGGTTGATGAAATAATTGAAGCCGGGCCAGATTATTCATTAATTGTGATGGCAGATTCTGGTAAATCGGGGATAGAGCGGTTTTTCATGGGTTCGGTCGCGTTCAAGGTAATGGAAAACGCGCACAATTCTGTGATGATCGTTAGGTAGAAGCTTTAGTTGTAAAGAGTGCACCATAAGTAGTGACGGCCACTTGGCCGTTAATAGCGTACAAGCGTGCGTCGCTGCTACTGCAGCGTTCTTGTATGATTAAGTAATCGAATCAATTTCTTCATTGCTTAAATTGCCGGGCACAACGGTAATTGGAACGCGTAGTTTGCCTGCAGCTTTTTCCATGAAATAGCTGACTAACGGTCCGGGGCCATCATCACCGGCAGCGGCACCAAGCACCAATAGGGAAATGCTTTTTTCTTCATCAATCAGCTTTATTAGCTCTTCCGTGGTGTTGCCTTCGCGGATGTATACTTGCGGGGTCAGGCCAGAACAATCTTGCACGCCTTTGGCTACACCGGTCATTAGGTCTTCCGCTTCTTGGCGGGCTTCTTCGCGCATCAGGTCCCCAACACTCATCCAGTGTTGGAATTCGGCTGGCTGAATGACATAAACCAACGCAACGTTCCCGCCAACACGTTCTGCCCTGCGGCAGGAAAAGCGCACGGCGCGGCTAAGTTCCTCGCTGTCATCAACAACACAAAGAAAGGTAAAGCCTTTTTTCTTATCTTTTTCGCCAGTCGGCATGCACTCTATATTTGGTGATTTAGTTTCTGGCATTTTTATCCACCTCTCCTAAATACCGCGTTCGCGCTCCATCCGGATATTACCGCAATAACAATGGCAAGTAATCCGTAAAAAAGAGCGTAATTGTGGGCAAAGTTATAGATATCTGCCTCTATCCCAACTTTATGTACAACAATATGTGTTTTTTTGCTGTTTATAATGCTGCCATCCTTAACAAGGTGAGTATCAACAGTATAATCGCCAACAGAAACGTTGGATGGAAACCACAGGTTGGTGCGAAATAGCTGACGCCCAACTTTGTTAATTTCCAATACTTCACTGCTGTATAACCCGGTGCGGTTCATATTGCGCACAAGGCCGTCAATAAATGGCTTGATTTCAGCGCCAGCCGATTTACTTTCGATATTCAGGTTTATATTTTCAACCCCAATTTCGTATTGGTTTAAAATCTTTGGGGGCAATATCTCCGCTGGCGGTGCAGTTGATGCGGCAGCGTAAAATGTTGGCGCATTTTTAAACACTACCTCGTCGCTGTTTATCCAAATACCGGCAACGCGGTCTTTTTTTCTTACGGGGGTGCTAATTCCAGGTCCGCGAACAACAATGATTACGTCGGTGCCGGGGTTGTGGATTCCAAATAATAAAAGTTCAGCCCCATCAAAGGATGCGGTCAATTCAACCTCTGGCTTTGATAAATCAATGTCAATATAACCCTCGGCGGCCATAGGAGCGGGGTTAGATAAAAACAGCGTCATAACAATTGCAGCTAAGGCAGTAAGGTGTTTGTTAATTTTCATCAGTGACCCCCCGCCTTGACGATTGTGTATAGGTCACTGGGCTCTAGTGTAAGATCAAGCCCAATTTTAACACAAACACCAATAACCATAAGAGCCAGTAAAATACGCAACTGTTCACCGCCAAGTTTAGCCCCGGCACGCGCGCCAAATTGTGCGCCAATTACCGCACCAAACAAAAGCAGCGTCGCCAAAACAACATCAACAGCATAGTTATTGACCGATTGCAGTACCGTAACGTTAGCG
>JAOUJU010000112.1 GCA_029883045.1 Rhodospirillaceae bacterium | reverse complement strand
GCAACCGCGTCATCAGCCAGATGGATATGGAAAAAGACGCACTTTCATTTGATTGATTTATTGCTGATGAAATTAAAAAATATATCTGACGCAATTAAAACTAGCGGCAGAACCATTCTGGCTAATGATCAATTGGTTTTAGCGGGTTTGGCCTTAGCCATTGGCATAATTTCCGGTGGTGCGGTTATAGGTTTTCGCGAAGGTATATCATTTTTTCAAAACGCATTTTTTGGCACTGCCGATGAACGGCTTTTTTTACATCTGGCAACCCTTAAATGGTGGCAGATAATCTGGCCCCCGGTGGTGGGCGGGCTAGTTGTTGGCATCCTTGTGCGCATTGGCTTGCCGGAAAATCGCCCCCAAGGGGTCGCTGATGTAATTGAAGCAAACGCACTAAAAGGTGGGCGCATGTCGTTAAGCGACGGTTTGCGCGCAGCAATAATAAATGCGGTTTCCATTGGCTCTGGTGCATCGGTCGGACGCGAAGGGCCAGCGGTGCATTTGGGTGCAGCATTAGCGGCTAATATTGCCAAACGTTTGAATTTAAGCCGTTCAATTTCTAGAACTCTTTTGGGTTGCGGGGTGGCAGCTGCGGTGGCCGGGTCATTTAATGCACCCATTGCTGGCGCGCTATTTGCCAACGAAGTGGTAATTGGTCATTACGCCCTAAAAGCATTTGCCCCAGTGGTAATTGCTTCTGTAGCGGGCACCGCAATATCGCGTTCATATTTTGGCGATTTTCCTGCATTCACCGTGCCGCCCCATGCCATTACTACATATTTTGAATTTCCTGCTTTTATTGTATTGGGCATTGTTGCTGGCCTTGTTGCCAGCGCGTTGGTCAGGGCGATTGCAAAATCCCAAGACCTTTCTGCCGGATTAGCATTGCCACGGTGGTTGCACCCAATGGTGGGCGGGCTTGGCGTCGGCGTCATGGCCATATGGTTGCCGCAGGTTATTGGTGTTGGTTATGGCGCTACAGAACAGGCCTTGATGGGAAACTTCACGCTTGTTTTATTGGTTGGTATATTGCTGGGAAAAATTTTAGCCACAGCCATTTCGTTGGGGTTTGGTTTTGGTGGCGGAATATTTTCACCATCAATGGTTATTGGTGCCATGCTGGGTGGGGCATACGGCATAATCGTTACTACTATCTTTCCGCAAATTGGAACTGATACCAGCGCATATTCTTTAATTGGCATGGGTGCGGTGGCGGCAGCTACGCTGGGCGCACCTATTTCTACGGCTTTGATAATTTTTGAAATGACCGGTGATTATCAATTAACCTTGGGCGTTATGTTGGCGGTTGTGGTTTCAACTGGGGTATTTCGCCACATGCACGGGCGTACTTTTTTCACTGCCCAGCTTGAGCGGCGCGGCCTTGATCTAAAAGGCGGGTTTGAAAGCGGTCTATTGCGCGCAGGGCGCGTTCGCAATGTAATGAAAACCGACCCCGAAACAGTTTTACCGGGGGTGACGCTGTCGGGGCTAAGGCATCGTTTGCAATGTTCGTTAACTGGTGAATTGTTTGTGGTTGGTGAAGATGGCCGTTTAATCGGAACCATAACCCTTGCTGACCTTAGCGAAAGCGCATTTGATGCCGATCTAGACCACCTGATTAATGCCAGTGACGTTGCGCGGTTAAACCCACCAATGCTTAAAATCGGTGATGACCTGGAAAAAGCGTTAAAACTTATAAATGACAGCGGCGAATCATTGATTGCGGTGGTGGCTGATGACGAATCCAAAAAACTGGAAGGTGTGGTTGATGAACGCCACGTTATCGCCGCCTATAACCGGGCACTCCTTGATAGCCGCCATGAAGAGCATGACGTTTAGGCTTCGCTGGCATGACCCTTCAGTCGTGCTATATATGTTTGCATAATGAACGATCCTTTTGAATTAAACGATGCCCCTGAAAAACCCCAACTGCAAACAGGGGGTGCGGGCACATCTGCGCCTACGCCAAGGCACCTTTCGGGCCTTAATGAAAGCCAGCTTGAGGCGGTTGAAAATATTGATGGCCCGGTTTTAGTTCTGGCAGGCGCGGGAACCGGAAAAACCCGGGTTCTAACCACGCGCTTGGCCCACATATTAATGGAACGAAAAGCCCGCCCGGGTGAAATATTGGCGGTAACATTCACCAACAAAGCCGCGCGCGAAATGCAAGAACGCGTTGCAGGTGTGCTTGGCACCTCGGTAGAAGGCTGGTGGGTCGGAACCTTTCACGCGCTGGCCGCGCGCATGTTACGCCGTAATGCCGAACTGGTTGGATTGAAATCTAATTTTGTAATTATTGATACTGATGATCAGTTGCGTTTGATAAAACAAATTTTGGCCGCGCGCGAAATAGACGTTAAACGCTGGCCACCCAGAAGTTTTCTTTTTGCCATTCAAGGATGGAAAGACCGCGCGTTGGAACCTGCCGATGTGCCACCGGGCGAGGTAATGGACGCAGTCGGCGGTGATGCCTTGGATGTTTATGTTGATTATCAGGCGCGTTTAAGCGCGGTCAACGCTGCTGATTTTGGTGATTTGCTAATGCACGCAGTTAAAGTGCTGCAAAAAAACCCCGACGTTTTAGCCCATTATCAAAATCGCTTCCGATATATTTTGGTTGATGAATACCAAGATACCAATGCGGCGCAATATATGTGGTTAAAGCTACTGGCAAAAAACCATGCCAATATTTGCTGTGTCGGCGATGATGATCAATCAATTTATTCATGGCGTGGAGCCGATGTCGGAAATATTTTAAGTTTCGAGGCAGATTTCCCTGGTGCGCGGATTGTGCGTCTTGAGCGCAATTATCGTTCAACCCCGCACATTCTTGGCGCTGCGTCAGGGCTTATTTCAAATAACGAAGGGCGGTTGGGAAAAACCCTGTGGACCGACATTGATGATGGTGAAAAAGTTCGAACCCATGGGGTGCTGGATTCAGGGTTAGAAGCACGCTTTATTGGCGATGAAATAGAAATGCGCCAGCGCAAAAAAGAAAATCTTTCATCCATGGCAATTTTGGTTAGGACCTCGGCCCAAACCCGCGAATTTGAAGAACGCTTAATTACCCTGGGGATTGCATATCAGGTTATTGGGGGTTTGCGTTTTTATGAACGTCGTGAAATTCGCGATGCGGCTGCGTACCTTAGGGTAATTTCATCACCCGATGATGATCTTGCGTTTGAGCGAATTGTTAATTTCCCCAAGCGCGGAATTGGCGATGGGGCCATGCAAACAATCCATGTTCATGCCCGCGCCCGACAGATACCATTAACCGCGGCAATAGATGAATTAATAGCTACCGATGAATTGCGCCCCGCACCCAGAAAGGCGCTAGCCAGCCTGATGAGCGATTTTTCCCGCTGGCGGGCAAGCTCGCTTGATTTACCACCGGCAGAGCTTTGTGATTTGGTATTGCGCGAAAGCGGCATAATAGAGCATTGGAAAATGGATAAATCCATAGAGGCCCCGGGGCGGGTTGATAACCTGAAGGAAATGATCGTGGGGCTAGAACAATTTGATAGTCTGCAAAACTTTCTTGAACACGTATCATTGGTAATGGATAACGAAGAAAACAAAAGTTCTGATAAAATAAGCATAATGACCATGCATGCGGCCAAGGGGTTGGAATTTGACAGTGTCTTCTTGCCCGGGTGGGAAGAGGGGCTGTTTCCCCACCAGCGTTCATTAGACGAATCCGGAACCGAAGGTTTAGAAGAAGAGCGCCGTTTAGCCTATGTCGCCTTAACCCGTGCAAAAAAACGCGCATTGGTTACGTGCGCCGCATCAAGGCGCCTATTCGGCCAATGGCAAACGGCCTTACCCTCGCGGTTTATTGATGAATTACCTGAGCAGCACACCGAACGCAACGATATGGGGCAAAGCAGTGATGGTTTTATTGATGATTTTCCTGCCCAGCGACCAGCACGGTACCAAAAAGGACAAAGGACAAAAAAAGAAAGTGTAAATTACCGCCAAAGCACAACAGATGTAGGTGGCCTTGAAATTGGGCAACGGGTGTTCCACCAAAAGTTTGGTTATGGCCGTATTTGTGAGCTAGATGGTGATAAGCTAGAAATTGATTTTGAAAAAGCCGGAATTAAAAAAGTAATGGCAAGCTTTGTTGAACTAACCTAAGGCATGACCAAATACAATGAATAGCAATCTAACCCGTATCGCCATTACCATTCCCGATAGCGCAATTGAAATATTTGAAAATGCGTTACAACCATTTGTGCAATCGCTTTTGTGGTCAGTTGATGACAGTACACATATGCAGGTGATGGAAGGGTTCGCCGACATTACGCCCGATAGCGCGTTATTAAATGATGCCATAAAGCGTGCCGCCAGCATTGGCGGAATAGAAGTTCCAAAAATTATTATTGAACAAATACCTGAGCGCGATTGGGTGGCGGAAAATCTAAAACAGTTCCCCCCAATTTCGGTTGGCAGGTTTTTCATTTATGGCGCACACATTGACCTGCGCCCATTACCGGGGCAGATACCAATTCGCATAGATCAAAGCGTTGCTTTTGGCACTGGAAGCCACGCCACCACCGCAGGGTGTTTGCTGGCTATTGGCGCACTTGGCAAAGCAATGAAACCAAAATGTATTTTAGATATGGGAACTGGTTCAGGAATTTTGGCATTAGCGATGATCAAGCTGTGGCAAAAAAAAGTTATTGCTACAGATATTGATGAAAAAGCAGTGGGGGTTGCGCGTAAAAATGGGGAACTGAATGGTGTTGCAAAAAAATTGATTTGTAAATCAGGAAAGGGTTTTGCTGCTTTAAACAGCAATGCCAATAAACTGAGATATAAAAAGTTTGATTTAATTACCGCTAACATTTTAGCCCGACCACTAGCCGCCATGTCGGGTGATTTGGCTGGTGCGCTTGCGCCCGGGGGGCGGGCAATACTTTCAGGGCTTATAACGCGTGATGAAAAAATGGTCCTGAATGCCCATCGTCGTTATGGGCTATTTTTAGAAAAACGAATAGTTATTGATGATTGGCTAACGCTTGTTTTGAAAAAGGGTTGAACCAAAAAAGCGTTCTAACCTTTTAACCTATGCCCAAAGTTTTTTTGTATTGCGATGGAACGTAGCGTTCGTTTTGTTCATTTTCACGTTTGCTGGCGATACCGGTTGCTGGTACGGCGGCATTATCTGTTCGCTGGGTCCGAGTTTTCTTTTCTAACGCAAGCAGGGTTTCGGTTTGTCGCCTGCGTTCTGCTGCGCTATGGCCGGTATCTTTTTCGACTTCGGCCATGCGTAATTCTATATTTTTGATACGCGCGCTTAGTTTGTAAAAAGCGGTTTCCAGCTCAAGCATACGGTGGCTTGTGCGGCGCATTGATTCACTGGCAATAAAAATTGCCAGTACGGCCATAAAAAAACCGATTACTCCAAAAATTTGCATCATGGTTCGCGAGCCTGCCTTCTGCATCCCTCTGTCGCCCCGAAGCAAAACTAGCCTAAAATTATTCAATAAAGTGTTAACTGACTGAATAGGTTGGTTAATTTATGGTTTATTTACTTGTCGGCTAATCAACCATAGCTATTGCCAAAGCATTATTATCAGCGCCAATGTTCCTGTCAGAACGCCCGCTGCGACCGAACGGCCAAAAGCAAAAAATGCAGCCAATCCGGCAGCTGTCGCGGCCAAACGCATCCAGTCGGTGGCCGAATTTAGCGATCCTATGGGTAAAATTATCATACGTGCCACCAGCCCTGCCAGCAGGGCATAGGTAACAGACGCCACCCATTCCACTAACTTGCCATCGGCGCGTACCCGACCTGAAAAAATTACGCCTAAAAAACGCGATGCATAGGTCGCAAGCCCGCTTACAGCAATTGCCGCCCATATTATTGCCCAATCAGGTAGGTTAAAATCGCTCAATTTACACCTCCCGTTTGGTCTAGGGCGCCATCTG
The DNA here is from genome assembly GCA_029883045.1 of Rhodospirillaceae bacterium. Lineage (GTDB taxonomy): Bacteria > Pseudomonadota > Alphaproteobacteria > Rhodospirillales > Magnetovibrionaceae > DAOVVL01. Next base: position 305 of record JAOUJU010000112.1, on the reverse strand, counting down.
GCGTTTCTTCGGTTGGTTGATCGGGCGTTGGCCCATCAATTTTCTGTCCTAAAAAATAAGCGGCGGTTCCGCCAATTATTCCGGTTAAAAGCAAGCTCCAGTCGCTGGAAAATAAAAACAGTAATGGGCCCAATACAGCGCCCAGCACAAGAGCAATAACCTTGCTCGGTTTTCTAAGATCAACCAAAAATAGTAATGTAAAATACAGCGGGTTTAAAAATACCAAACCAATCGAAACTGGGCGGGGCACCGCATCTGATAGAAAAAAACCAATGGCAGTAAAAATTGGAGAAATGCACCATAGC
>JAOUJU010000111.1 GCA_029883045.1 Rhodospirillaceae bacterium | reverse complement strand
CTCAATCGGTAGGCATCCTTCGAAATATGGGGTGTTTTCTTCCCATTCTTTGAAATCTACCTTTTCTCCGCTAATTAGAGCATCAATAAAATCAAAGTATTGCTCTTTTGACATTGGCAAGTTGATGTAGTCATCGCCGCTGCCCTTATCATAGCGCGATTGGAACCACGCCTTTGAAAAATCAATGCTTTCTTTGTGGACAATGGGGGCGATGGCGTCAAAAAATGCCATGTGATCGGCCCCAGTTAGCTTTTGAATGCTTTGTGACAGGGCGCTTGAAGTTAGCGGCCCAGTAGCAATTATGATGTGCTTGGCATCAATTGTGGCGGGATCGGTAATTTCTTCGCGCAACACCGTTATCAGCGGGTTTTTATCAATGGCATCGGTAATAAATTTGGAAAATGCATCACGGTCTACCGCCAATGCACCGCCAGCGGGAACAGATGTGGCACTTGCCGCCTGCATTACCAGCGACCCGGCACGGCGCATTTCTTCGTGCAGCACACCAACCGCATTGGCTTCAAAATCATCCGACCTGAACGAGTTTGAGCACACAAGCTCAGCCAGACCATCACCTTGATGGGCGGGGGTTCCTTTAACTGGGCGCATTTCGTGCAAAACAACGGGTATATCCCTGTTGGTTAGTGCCCATGCTGCCTCGCATCCGGCAAGACCACCGCCGATAATATGAACTGGCGTGGTTTTTTGCTGATTTTCTTTGGGTTGGCTTGTCATGGCTGGCAGAAATAGTGCCATCAGCGCTTGGTGGCAACACATTTTCCTTAAATCTAGCGCTGGCGTTGTTGACTTGGGCCACCATCAGGATTAACTCATCCCTAACTTTACCAGTGCCACCACCGCAACAATGGTGGCTCATCAACAGATTAGGAGAACAAACCGTGGAGCAACTTACCTCGGATTCAATGATTAGCATCGCCCTAGGGATTGCAATCTTCGCCGCATTTAAATTTATGCCCCGCATTTTAGCGTGGGGAATACCGTTTCATGGGCCAGAGGCGGTTAAAGCACGCATCGACAAGGGCGATAATGTGCTTGTTATCGATGTTCGCTCGGCTGCGGAATTTACCGGCGAATTGGGCCACGTTCCGGGCTCGATTAACCTTGATTCCGCGAGCCTTGCCGCACGGATAAATGAACTAGGTGACAAGCTATCACCCCATAAAAATGAACCAGTGGTGGTAACGTGCCGCACCCACAATCGTTCACCGCGCGCAGCCAAGGTGCTGAAAGCCGCTGGATTTGATGATGTATCGGTAATGAAGGGCGGATTGAGCGCATGGAATAGGGCTGGCTATCAGACGGAGCGCCGGGCTTAAGTATTTTATTAGCTAGAAAATAGCGGGTGCTGTGCCTTTTTAAGCTATAGCGCCCGCTTTTTTTATGGAAATATCACGGGGGCGGGAGCTGGAATGGTCCCGGGCCTTTACTGTGGGCCTAGAAAGGGTTTTGGGCTCCCATTTCTTTTTGTTATTTGTGTCAAGATAAAGCCCGCAGTCACTGGTTATGCTGACGGCAATATTTGTGCATTTATTTGATGAATTGTAAAAACATTCACCCTTATCGCAATCTAGCTTTCCCATTTTTTTGCCGCCCCGTTTTCGATATTAATTGGAACAAACTTCCATAAAATTTTATGTATATTGCCAATATTAACCTTTTGGCGCTGTGATGAACGTCACAGGAGCACTTGCATAAGATAATATTCAACATTAGAAATAACTTTTAACTATATGAAATTGCTAAAATTATTTCTTTTTCTTATTTATGGAAGGTTTACGGGGTTGGGATTTTTTTGATCCTTTAAGGGCTTTTTTCAGATAATGCCCGGTGTGGCTTTTTTTCGAATTTGCCACCTGTTCCGGGGTTCCGCTTGCCACAATCTGCCCACCGCCAGACCCGCCTTCGGGGCCAAGGTCAATTATCCAGTCTGCGGTTTTAATTACATCAAGGTTGTGCTCAATCACCACCATGGTGTTTCCGGCTTCAACCAGCGCATGAAGAACCTCAAGCAACTTATTTACATCGTGAAAATGTAGCCCAGTCGTTGGTTCATCTAGAATGTAAACAGTTTTACCGGTAGCACGCTTGGAAAGTTCTTTCGCTAACTTTACCCGTTGTGCTTCGCCGCCCGAAAGGGTGGTCGCCTGTTGGCCCAGATGGATATAATCAAGCCCAACTTGCGTCAGGGTCGCAAGTTTATCCTTGATGGTGGGAACGGCCATGAAAAAACTAAGGCCTTCTTCGACCGTCATATCCAATACGTCGGCGATGGATTTATCGCGAAACTTTATTTCCAGGGTTTCACGGTTATAGCGCCTGCCTTTACATACGTCGCATTCAACATAAACATCAGGCAGGAAATGCATTTCAATTTTTATAACGCCGTCGCCTTGGCAGGCTTCGCAACGCCCACCTTTTACGTTAAACGAGAACCTTCCGGCTTTGTAACCCCGGCGCTTGGCCTCGGGCAGGGCCGCAAACCATTCACGAATTGGGGTAAATGCCCCGGTATAGGTAGCTGGGTTAGATCTGGGGGTGCGCCCAATTGGTGATTGGTCAATATCAACCACCTTGTCAATTAATTCCAACCCATCAATGCGCGTGTGTTCACCGGGGTGCGCACGTGCCCCATGAAGGCGTTTGGCCAATGCCTGATAAAGAGTGTCTACCACCAACGTCGATTTTCCGCCCCCGGAAACGCCGGTGACGCAGATAAAGGTTCCCAAGGGGAAATCAACATCAATATTTGCTAGGTTATTTTGCCGTGCCCCAATAACCGATAGTTTCTGGCCCTTGTGTCCCGCCCGCCTGTCTTCAGGGACGGATACTTCTTGTTTGCCGTTAAGATACGCACCGGTAAGGCTTTTTTTAGATGCCATTATTTGTTTTGGCGTTCCGCGCGCAACTACATCACCGCCATGTACACCCGCACCCGGACCCATGTCGATGACATAATCAGCCGATCTGATAGCATCTTCGTCGTGTTCAACCACGATTACGGTGTTTCCCAGATCGCGCAGCCTTTTTAGCGTGCCAAGCAAACGGTCATTATCGCGCTGGTGCAACCCGATTGAGGGCTCGTCCAACACATACAAAACACCAGTTAAACCAGAACCAATTTGTGACGCCAGACGTATGCGCTGGCTTTCACCACCCGAAAGCGTGCCCGAAGCACGGGCCAAGGTAAGATATTCAAGCCCTACGTTTTTAAGAAAACCAAGACGTTCATTGATCTCACGCAAAATACGACTGGCAATTTCTAACTCTTTCTTATTTAACTTTTTACCAATTGATCCAAACCAGTCAACCAAATCGGCAATAGACATATTGGTGACCTCAGAAATATTTAGACCACCTATTTTTACTGCCAATGCCTCGGGTTTAAGCCTGTGCCCGCCACATGTTTCGCAATTGGTTATGGTTTGATATTTTGTAAGCTCGTCACGGACCCAGTTGCTATCGGTTTCGCGCCAGCGTCGCTCTAGGTTTGGTATTACACCTTCAAACGGTTTGGTTACCTCGTAGGTTTTTTTGTCATCGACGTAATGCATTGTCACCGCTTCGCCGTCGGTTCCAAATAGAACCAATTTCTGCGCTTTGGGTGAAATTTTTTCGAACGGTTTTTTTGTATCAAACTTAAAATGCTTAGCAAGGCTTTCTAGCGTTTGTAAATAATAGGGCGATCCTGATGACCATGGCTGAATTGCCCCGTCAGCCAATGATTTTGATCGATCAGGCACAACCAGTTCGGGGTCAATGTACATTTCGGTGCCCAGCCCATCACATGAAGGGCAGGCGCCAAACGGATTATTAAATGAAAATAATCTTGGCTCGATTTCATCTATGGTGAAACCAGAAACTGGGCAGGCGAACTTGGCTGAAAATACCTGTCGTTCGCCATTATCAAGATTATCAACAAAGGCAATGCCATCGGCCAAACCAAGGGCTGTTTCAAAACTATCTGCAATACGGCTTTCGATGCCTTTTTTAAGCTTTAAACGGTCAACCACAACCTCAATATCGTGTTTTACCTTTTTGTTTAAGCTGGGCACGTCTTCGATATCAAACATCTCACCGTCAATTTTTACCCGCTGAAAACCGCGCTTGGCCAAATCCTTTAATTCTTTTTTGTATTCACCCTTGCGCCCACGAACTATTGGTGCCAGCAACAACAGCCTAGAATCATTTTTTATGCTCATGACCCGGTCAACCATCTGGCTTACGGTCTGGCTTTCTATGGGCAACCCAGTTGCGGGCGAGTGGGGAACCCCGACCCGGGCCCACAGCAAGCGCATATAATCGTAAATCTCAGTTACGGTTCCAACGGTTGAGCGGGGGTTACGTGAGGTTGTTTTTTGTTCAATCGATATTGCTGGGCTAAGGCCCTCGATAGAGTCCACATCCGGTTTTGACATAAGCTCAAGAAATTGCCGGGCATAGGCAGATAGGCTTTCAACGTAGCGGCGCTGACCTTCGGCATATATTGTATCAAACGCTAAGGACGATTTACCCGAACCCGATAGCCCGGTTATCACCACAAGCGAATCTCTTGGAATATTTACGTCAATATCCCTAAGGTTGTGCTCGCGCGCCCCCTTTACGTTGATTGATTTATGCATTTGCCGAATAACCTGTGTTGAACTGAAACCTTAGCGGTCAGACCACTGTTTGATGTGTAACCCTGACAAAGCCGCGAGTCAAAGCCCCAAACTGGCTAGAAAAAAGGCTGTATTGGGGGTGTAGATTAATAAATAGCAATATTTCCTGACAATCAAAGTGGAAAATTGCTATATTAGGCAGTATGTTAGGACTTGTTTAACCGCGACGAATGCAACATAGCACAGGTTTTTTTGCGGACTTTCCGGATACTGTGTAATGATACATTGGACCATAAGAAAAATATGGTCAAAAACAGGGCAAAGCGTGTGGTATGGCTGACTATAATCTATCTAGGCTCAACTTCCTTATAGTTGATGATAACAAGCACATGCGTGCGCTTGTCAAAAGCATTTTGCACGCACTGGGCGTTAAAAGCATCCTTGAAGCTGGCGATGGTGCCGATGCCTTTAAAGAGCTTCGCCATTTTCCCGCCGATCTAATTATCTGTGATTGGTCCATGTCGCCACTTGATGGCTTAGATTTTGTACGCATGGTTCGCACTGGCACCGATAGCCCAAACCCATTTGTTCCTATTATTATGCTAACTGGACATACCGAAATGCACCGCGTTATGGAAGCGCGTGATTCTGGTGTGCATGAATTTTTAGCAAAACCAATTTCTGCCAAGGGCATTTATTCGCGTATCCGTGCAATTATAGAAAGCCCGCGCCCGTTTATTCGCGCCGGGCTTTATTTTGGCCCAGACCGCCGCCGCAAGGAAAACCCAAATTATAATGGGGTCGAACGGCGCAAGGCAGATAAGGGCGAAGTTGAAGGCAGTGTAAGCTCTATTTCTGATAAGCTAAAAGAACCATCCGGCAACGAAGACAAGGCTGCATCCGGTGGCGACGGCGGAGGCGATGGCGGAGAAGCGCCCGAACTTTCCCAAGATGAAATAAATGCACTTCTAAATGGTTAATTTAAAACGCATGATAATTTAAAGGAAAAAATTGCAACCATGTCTGACGATTCTGAAATTATAACCCCGCCAAGCAACTTACAGAGCAAGGTTCAAAAAGGTGGCCCAGGTGCGGTTGACCTAGATGCAATTGAGCGCGCTGAACAGGTTATTGCCAATCTTGCAGATGACTACGTTAACTGGGCTAAGGAAGATTTAGTAAAGCTGGAAAATGCTTATAAAAACCTGAAAGAAGGAAAAGGCGATCAAAAGGAATTGTTGCTGGGCGTATTTAACGTGGCTCACGACATGAAGGGTCAAGGCGGTAGCTTTGGGTATGAATTAATGACCGCTGTTGGCGATAAGCTTTGCCGCCTTGTTGAAAAGCTAGACAAGGTTGGCCCAAAAGAAATAGAAAAAATCCGTATTTATGTTGATGCCATGCAGGTAATAATAAGCCGTGGCCTAAAAGGCGACGGCGGTAAAGAAGGCCAGCAGTTGCTTATGGGGCTAGAAGTTTTGGTGCAAAAATCATAAGGCCAAGACGCATGGCAACTGATTTATTTATTTGGTAAATAGTTATTCCGCACACAATTTATCGCTTATTGCGATAAGCCATTCAAGATGCTGCTCAAGTTGGCTGATATCATGATCCAACCATTCAC
>JAOUJU010000110.1 GCA_029883045.1 Rhodospirillaceae bacterium | reverse complement strand
AGACATAGACGCAAAAGCGGATCCACATTTCCGGTAGAGGTTAGCATTGCCATACTTAGCTCCGAAGGAAGTGATTTATATATTGCCGCCGCACGTGATATTTCCGAACGCAAGGAAGCAGAAGAGAAAGCAAATCACAACGCAGCTAACCTTGCTAATGCACAGCGTATCGCCCATTTCGGCAGTTATGAATGGGACATAGTAACTGGTGAATTGGTGTGGTCAGATGAACATTACAGAATATGGGAATTGGAACCACATTCGGTTGCAGTAAATTTTGATTTATTTATTGAAAGAATACACCCCGATGATGTTGAAAGAGCAAACGAAGCAATAAAGCACGCCATCGATACTGGTGAATCTTTGGATTTGAAAATCAGGTTATTGATGGGTGATGGAAGAATAAAATTTGTTGAAAGTCTGGGCGAAGTCAAATATGACGAAAATGGAACACCGCTTAGTATGTCCGGCACGATTCACGACATTACCCAAGAACATGAAATTAGTGTGGCGTTGGCCCAAAGTGAAGCCCGCTTTCGTGGCTTTGCCGAATCAACCTCGGATTGGTTCTGGGAAATGGATGAACAATTGCGGGTTAGCTATCTTTCTGATCGTTTTGAAAACGTTACCGGACATCCCGCAAGCCTAGTTTTAGGAAAAACCAGGCGCGAACTTGCTGACCCCGCACACATAAAGGCTGATCCGGAAAAATGGAACAAACATTTTGCTGATCTTGATAATCATCGCCCGTTTCGTAATTTTGAATATGAAATTCTTCCTCAATTTGGCGGATCAGCGGTAACCATTTCGGTAAGTGCCGTTCCAATTTTCGATGAATTTGGAAATTTTCGTGGCTACCGTGGCAGCGGTGAAGATGTTACTGAACGCAAAATTACCCAGCAAAAACTGCTTGCGGCAAAGGAAGAAGCGGAAAATGCCAATAAAGCAAAATCACAATTCCTTTCATCCATGAGCCACGAATTAAGAACCCCGTTAAACGGTATTCTTGGTTTTACCCAATTGCTGCAATTGGATCCCACGACACCACTTACCGACAAACAAACAGAAAGCACCAATCAGGTAATGAGAAGCGGTCATCACCTTTTGGATTTGATCGATCAGGTTCTTGAACTGGCAAAAATAGAAGCCGGAAATATGTCTATTAGTATTGAGCCAGTACCAATGCGCGATTTAGTTGGTGAATGTATTGATATGGTTTTATCAATGGCAAAAAAACGTGATATCAAAATTGATTCTAGCCCAGACAAAATTCCAGATGCCGTTATTATGGGCGACAGGGTTAGTGTCAAACAGGTGTTGCTTAACCTTCTTTCCAATGCTGTAAAATATAACCGCGCAGGCGGTACAATATCGGTTATTGCAAAAATAACTAATAATAAAAAAATGTATATTTCGGTTTCAGATACTGGCCTCGGAATCCCAAAAGAACAGCAAAGAAAAGTGTTTGAGCCTTTTAACCGGCTTGGTCATGAAGCATCTGAAATAGAAGGAACGGGAATAGGCTTGGTCATTACCCGCGAGCTTTTGCACATGATGGATGGTGATATTGGCTTTAGCAGTGAAGAAGGAAAAGGAACAACATTTTGGATTGAATTGCCATTGGCAGAAGACAATTTAATAAAACCCGCCAATGAGGAAATTCAACAAAACCATACTAATGTACTTAATAGAAGTATCGGTTCAAACAATTCAAGCATTACAATTCTTTATGTCGAGGATAACCCCGCCAACCAGATGCTGATAGAAAAGGTTTTAGAAAGAATTCCCAATATTCAACTAATCTTGGCTGGAAATGCTGAAGATGGAATTGACATTGCTGTTAGCAAAACCCCAGATATAATTTTGATGGATATAAATCTTCCTGGGATGAACGGAATAGAAGCTACAGCCAAATTAAAGCAAATGGAAAAAACAAAAAATATTCCGGTTATTGCAATTACTGCTGCCGCAATGTCGCACGAGGTAAAAAAGGCAGAAGGCGCAGGGTTTGCTGCATACCTAGCCAAACCGATAAAAATTCCTGAATTAATTGATTTGCTTGATAATATTATTAAATAAAATATAAAACGCCGTTATTGGATTGTGCTATCCAATGATTTTTATAATCCACATATGAATAATATTTTCTGGATCGTCATATATAAGCTTAGTCGTAATAATCAACGATACCATTACCAATAGTGGGCGAATAATGTTGGACCCATGTTTAATGGCGGTGTTGGCACCAATGCGGGCACCAAAAAGCTGACCCAGCGCCATGACCGCTGCGGGTAACCACAAAACGTGTCCGGCAAATGCAAAAAATAAAAACGATGCAAAATTGGATGTAAAATTAACCACTTTGGTGTGGGCGGTGGCTTTTAACATGCCAAATCCCAGCACAGCAACGAAAGCCAGCGCCCATAAAGATCCGGTCCCCGGGCCAAAAAATCCATCATAAAAACCGATTGAAATACCAAACAGGGCATAAAAGGGGGTTCGTTCCATAATGTGATGGCGGTCTATGTCGCTAAGGCGTGGGCCGAATGCAAAATAAAGCGAAGTAGCAATAAGCAAAAACGGAATAACCGCCATCATCACGCGACCATCCAGAGTTTGCACCAACAATGTACCCATGGCAGAACCTATGAAGGTAAAGCCTATGGCGAATTTCATTTCCCCAAGGTTTACATGACCTTTTCGCGCGTAGGTATAGCTTGCGGTAAATGATCCAAACATGGCGGATGCTTTGTTGGTGGCAAGGGCATTAACCGGTGCCATGCCTGTTGCCAACAGCAATGGTACTGTAATAAGCCCACCACCGCCGGCAATTGAATCAACAAAGCCACCTACAAGACCGGCAAAAAATAGCAAAGCTAAAACTTCGCCCGACATTGCTTCCATGCAATTGTTACCTTAAATGTAGGTTGTTATTCGGCCGCATCGGTTTTGGTATAAATTTCGCCGCCGCTTTCACGGAACTTTTCGCTCATTTCTTCCATTCCGGCCATGGCTTTGTCTTTGGCATCTTTACGGATGTCCTGACTTATTTTCATGGAGCAGAATTTTGGCCCACACATGGAACAAAAATGTGCTTTTTTTGCACCTTCGGCAGGCAGGGTTTCATCGTGGTATTTAAGGGCTGTGTCCGGGTCTAGGCCAATGTGAAATTGATCACGCCAGCGAAAATCAAACCGAGCCTTGCTCATGGCGTTATCGCGAATAATTGCCCCGGGATGCCCTTTGGCTAAATCAGCCGCATGTGCCGCCAATTTATAGGTAACGACGCCTACTTTTACATCATCGCGTCCGGGCAGGCCAAGGTGTTCCTTTGGGGTTACATAGCAAAGCATCGCACAACCGTACCAGCCAATCATCGCCGCCCCGATGGCTGATGTTATATGGTCATAACCGGGCGCAATGTCGGTTACCAGCGGGCCCAATGTATAAAATGGTGCTTCGCCACAGGCTTCAAGTTGGCGCTCCATGTTTACTTTTATTTTGTGCATGGGAACGTGACCCGGGCCTTCGATAAATGTTTGCACATCTTTGGAAAAGGCAATTTTTTGCAGTTCGCCAAGGGTATCAAGCTCGGCAAATTGGGCCTCGTCATTGGCATCAGCAATTGAACCGGGGCGCAGGCCATCACCCAAACTAAGGGCAACATCATATTGCGCACAGATATCGCATATTTCGGCGAAATGGTCATAAAGGAAATTTTCCTTGTGATAGGTCAAACACCATTTTGCCAAAATTGAACCACCACGCGAAACAATTCCGGTGGTGCGGTTTGCGGTTAATGGAATATGGGCCAAGCGCACACCGGCGTGAATGGTCCAATAATCAACCCCTTGTTCGGCCTGTTCAATAAGGGTGTCTTTGAAAACTTCCCATGAAAGGTCTTCGGCAACACCGTTTACTTTTTCCAATGCTTGGTAAATTGGCACGGTGCCGATGGGAACGGGGCTGTTTCTGATAATCCATTCACGAATGTTGTGAATGTCTGTTCCGGTGGAAAGATCCATCACCGTGTCGGCCCCCCAACGGATTGACCAAACCATTTTATCTACTTCTTCGGCCACCGATGACGTAATAGCGGAATTGCCAATATTGGCATTTATTTTAGTAAGAAAATTACGCCCAATAATCATCGGTTCTGATTCAGGGTGATTGATGTTGGTCGGCATTACCGCACGGCCACGGGCAATTTCTGAGCGCACGAATTCAGGTGTTACATAGTCAGGGATTGATGCACCAAAATCTTCGCCATCACGCGGGCCTGTAGCCGCTGTTTTGCGCCCTTCGTTTTCTCGAATGGCAACATACTGCATTTCAGCTGTAATGATGCCACGCTTGGCGTAGGCTAATTGGCTGACCGGGCCATCTTTGGCTCGCAGGGGGCGATTGGTTTTGGCGGGAAACGGCGTGACGGATGATTCTTCGCCCGGCTTAAGGCCGTTGTCTTCAGGCTTAACAATGCGCCCATCATAGCTTTCGCTGTCACCACGTGCGTCAATCCATGCCCGGCGCAGGGGTTTAAGCCCTGCTTCGATATTTATTTTTGTGCCACCATCGGTATATGGGCCAGAACAATCATAAACCACCAATGGGTCTTCGCCGCCCTCTAGCTTTATTTCGCGCATGGCGACTTTAACGTCTGGATTTTCCATGCTTTGGATAAAGGTTTTGCCCGAACCTGGTATCGGCCCAGAGGTGACAAAAAATTGGGGGCTATCTTTGGGCGACATGGCGCACTCCTGCTTAAAACTTATTAAAGGTGCGCCAAGCAGGTGTGGGAAAGGGGGTTATTTTTATCCCCGGTTCCAGTCCCTACGCCGGCACAACCCGGATCAGGTTCGAAGGGTTCATCTCAGGCGGGTAATCACCCGCCGCCCCTCGGAACAGGTGAACTTTGCGCGCAGCTACGGTGCCAGTCAAGATGCCTTGGTCATTATGCTAACAAAAAACCCGTCGCTGTCGTGCATGGCCGGGCTAAGGCGCAGAAATTGCTCATCTGTGGCTTTCGGCGGTGGGGTTTTGGGCATGGCTTCATTCCATGCATCAAGCCAATTTATAACCTTGTAATCTTTGTGGGCTTCAAGAAATTTTGCGACCCGGTCTTCGTTTTCTTGTTGCAACATCGAACACGTTGCATAAACCAATCTTCCGCCCGGTTTAACTAGTTTTGCTGCGCGCTCTAAAATTTGGTCTTGGGTTGCGGTTAATTCTAAAACTAGTTCCGCGGTAACGCGGTTTTTTTGTTCGGGGTGGCGACGCCATGTTCCGCTACCGCTGCACGGTGCATCAACCAATACCCGGTCAAAGGTTTCATGGTTTTCGCTTTCCCATTTTTTATCATCATCAATGACGTGACGCTCCACCAGTTTAGATATTTTTGCCCTATCTAATCTGCGGTCCATTCGGGCCAAGCGATCATTATTATTATCACACGCTACTAAACGCGATTTGCCACCACCTTGCAGGCCCAAACGATCAGCCAAGGCTAGGGTTTTGCCACCAGCACCAGCACAATAATCAACCACTGCCATTCCGGCTTTGACGCCGGTTAAAAATGAAAGCACTTGTGAGCCAGCATCTTGTACTTCGATCAAGCCAGTACGAAATGCCTTGGTTCGGGAAATATCGCTATGCGCTTCTAGCCTGATACCAGCGGGGGAAAGATCAATAATATTTGTTACGACACCATCTTTGCGTAGCGATTGCATGGCTTGTTCGCGGGTGACCCGGGCTAGATTAACCCTAAGGTCCATTGGTGCCGGCTTGTTCATGGCTTGTGTTTCTTCCATGAAACGCTCGCCATAAAATGATTTAAGGCTTGTTGTTATCCATTCGGGCATTTCCACTAAAACGTGGGCCGGCATGGCGGGGTCTTCTAATGATTTACCCACAAGTTTAAGGGCAAGCGCTTGTTCGTCATTATTTAATGGTTTGGGCGAATGGGTGGAACCGTCAAAAAGATCAGCCGGGTTAAGGCCGTCAACCAACACGACATCGGCTATTACTTCCATCCGGACGGTGGGGTTAAAGCCAGCGTTTTCAATATGCCAATCTAAATGCATGCGCCTGCGCAAAATACCGTAAATGCGTTCACGCAAATTACGCCTGTCGGTGCCGCCAATAAAACGCCTGGCTTTTATCCAGCCGCGCACAATGTCATCGGCCGGGCGACGTTCGGTGGAAATTTTTTCCAGCAGATAAATTGCGGCTTCTAATCTGGCCGCGGGTT
>JAOUJU010000109.1 GCA_029883045.1 Rhodospirillaceae bacterium | reverse complement strand
AATATCTGGTGGCAATTGCTGCACTGTTCTGAAAAGAATGGCGTGGCTTCCGTCGGCTTGGTTAGTGTTTTTGTGTGGCAATATGGGCAAACGCCCTTTTTTACCGCCTGCATTTGTAGTTCGTGCATTACTTTAAAATCTGAAAACATAATCATGCAACCTTTATCCCCATTGACCAGCCATCGCCTCTGCGATGCCCTGGTAGGTAACGCTCCTTAACCGCCCCCTGTCTGCACTAGGTGGCATTTTATGGATTCTTGCATCTCTGCCCTCAACAATGTCTGTCGGCGTTAGTAATGGCAGGTTTTTCAGCCATAAACAGGTTGCTTTTGTCTCTCCATGCCCATATTGCCACGGGTGAATAATCTGGTCCGGCTTTCTGACCTGCGTACTTATAATGCTGATCGGGTTTTCCAGGGCTATTTTGTTTATATCGGCCTCAAGCAACAACCTGACAAATTTTAACGACTCTTGCTGTTCGGCCTGTTTATGCTTAAACCATCTGGCACCACTTACAGCTAAATGAGTACAGGGAGGGTGCGCAATCATCATGTCCCACCCATCGCTTAAAACGTCCCTGACGTCACCTTGATGATGGGGTCCAGGCGTTTTTGACGGGAGTATATCGCAGCTCATAGCGTTATGCCCCCGCTTTATAAATGCGTCTCTGACCGTTCCGCTTTCTTCACATGCGATTAAAATATCCATATTTACCTCTCTTTTGGTAGATTTTCCGATACGCTTATAAGGTGCCCGCCCCGTTTGGGGCGGGCGGTTGGTTTACTTAATTTTGCGGGTTGCTGTGTCGTAAACGGCCATGTAGTGGCGGTCGCGCTCGATTGGCAAACCTAGCGGGCCGCGTGCCGCTTCCAGCTCTGAAAGGGTGAAATATCCCATTTCAGATTCAAAACCTTCAACCAGTCCGAAAAAAAGGAAATCCCCATTTTCCTGCTTTTCGCCTTCAAAGACGTACCAAGTCCAGCTTGAGTCAGGGGTGAAGTATTTTATTACAATGTCTTTTTCCTTGTTGCCGTCGGTGGCATAAAGTGCTGGCAGGCTGTTTTCGAGGGCTTTTGTCATTAGTTGTACTTTCATTTTGTTTTCTCCGATTTGGCGGGCCTTTGGCCCTGTTGGCGTGTTCCGCTGAACACAAATACAGTATATGCAACCTAAGATTGCATTGCAAGCATAATTTGTAATAGTTGCTTAATTTATTTAAAAAGAGGGGCCGAAGCCCCTTTGTCGTTTAGTCATCCCAAACAAATACCTCTGTTTGCCCGGACGCGGACTCAAGGCGCGAAATCTCAATTGAGTTCAGACCATCTTCAGACACTACCTCGCCATACGTTCCCGAAATAAGTTTCTGATACACGCCCGACAAGGTATCCCCATTCACCATCAATCCCCATTGCTCTAAATTGTTATTTTTATGTTTACTAATAAACATTTTAGCAATTTCACGATTGTCCATATTCATTCTCTCTTTGTGTTATTTGGAAAGAGGGGCCGAAGCCCCTCTATCGTTACTCCACTGTTACCGTGCACTCGATGCCTGCATCGTCGTATAGCTCTTTAGCTAACCAGCGGTAGCCAAAAAACTTAAATACTTCGTCCAGTGTTTCGCACACTGCGCCGGAGAATCTGTTGTGCTCGCCCTGGTGTTGAGTGTAGTTAATCTGCTCGCAGATATATTTACCTTTTGCAGTTTGATACAACCGCAGCACTGTCCATCGACCAACTGTGCCGCTATAATAACTCGATGCTTGATTATTGCTTGTCGATGCGCCGCCAATTTTCTTGCCCGTGAATTTAACATTTGGCTGATTGTCTATCTCTACAGTGTATGTTTCCATCTCTGAGTCCTCGTCTACGTCTATGTCAATTGTCTCGTCAAAATCCAGGCCGCTGTAGTCGATAGTGCTAAATGATTCGTCAAGATAATCTGCTATCTCGCTTTCGCTCATTTCGTCGCCATCGTCGAGCACTGTCAGCCCTTCGATTTTCCATACTTCATCCATTCCGTCAGTGGATGCGTTAAACGAGTCCTCGTCATAATCATCGTAACCAAATGACTCAGTGTAAGTGATCGTGATGCCGTCAAGCTTTGACGTTACCCACGCAAATCCCTGGGTCCAGGCTATATGCTCAAGCTCTGACGTTTCCGACTTCCTGTCGTAGTGCTCAATAGTTTTAGTGCCGCTGTCCGAGAAATCAATAGTTTGCTCATGCGTCCAGGCTTGCTTTAAAAGGGGGGTTAATTGATCGAGGGTGATTGTTTTCATTTTAGTGTCCTTGTCTTACCGGTGTCGCTGCCGGGTCAGCTGTGGATGTCCTCCACGTAAATAAGTATATGCAACCTGAGATTGCATTGCAAGTATTAATGCTGCTTTTTTTTGAAAAACTGCATATAATTGCGGCAGGTTTTCCGGCAAGTCTGCGGCAATATTGGACAATGCCGGGCAACGTAAGCGAACAAGAGGCCAACAAAAACAAGCTGTTACCGTTGCCGGGCATTGCACCGTGTTGCTGTTTTTAGTTCGAGTCTCTCCTTTCGCACCATATTTTAACAGTTAAAACAATCAGTTACAGTATTTTCGATAATTTGCGGCAGGTTTGCGGCAGGTTTTGCAAGCCGCTGTCTATTATTGCGATTTGCTGCTGATTGTTTTGACTGTTTATCCATTTTGCGTATGTCTTAAAAAACTCCTGCTGGCTGTGGCCCAGCTGGCTGGCCATAAAGGCCGGGTTTGCGCCTTGCATGAGGCCAAAGGTGGCATACGTGTGGCGCATGTTGTACATATCCCTGTATCTGATTTTTAGCCGTTTGATTGCTGCTCGCCATATTATGCGCAGCGTTTCACCGCCTTTGACCATTGCGCCGTCGATTAAAAACAGGTGCCCGTCGGTAAAGCCGGTTTCTGCGCGCAGCGTTTCGAGCGCATGGCGGCTGCGGGTGTTGAGTAATACAGTGCGCGCCACGCCGGTTTTGGTGGTGCGCTGGATGCCGTCGGCGGCGTGTTTGCTGTATATCTGGTTAATTTTTAGCTCGTTTTTGCGCCAGTCTACGTGCTGCCAGGTGAGCGCGGCGGGTTCGCTGGGGTAGCGCATTCCGGTAAAAAATCCAAGCTCAAACCACGCGCCAGCCAGTGCGCCGTCGTGCGCATAAATGTTCGATATTATTTCGCTGGCTTCTTCCTGGTCAAAGGGGTCAGGTTCGGTGCGCACGCGTGTTTTGTTTTTAAACTCTGCCGCCGGGTTGCGGGTGCGGGATATGTCGCCGTTTGCGGCGGCCATTTCAAACGTGCCGCGCACGGTGGCCAGCCAGTCGTTATACAGTGATACGCTGGGCGGTTTGCCGTGCTGGGCTTCAAACCTGGCGACGGCGGCAGTTAGTGTGGCGGATAGTGCTTTGTAGTTTATTGCGTTTATCGGTTGGTCGGCCAGGCCGGGCATCCATATTTTGTTCAGTATGCCCTTAAATTTGTACCGCGTTTGTGGTTTCCAGTCGTTCTGCGCATTGTCTAAGTAGGCTTGCGCGTAGTCGGCGAATGTGCCTTTTTTGGCTTGTGCGGCGCGGGGGTGGTCTGGTATGTGGTCTTCCCATCTGAATACACCCAACCGGATGGCGTCGACGATGTGCTGCCGTATTCGGCCCGCGCGGGCTAGGTTAGCAGGCGTTTGCGGCCAGTTGAAGTGGTGATACGTGGCGGCGGCGTCGTCGGGCAGTTTAAAGCTGATTTGGATGCCGTTGTGGTGCGGTCGGGTGCCGGTTGGGTATTGCTTTTGCTTATTTGTCCTGTTATCCATTTTTCATACCCTGCTATTGATATATGTATTTTTGTTTCTGGCGGGTCAAATATAACAACACCCACCAGCCATGGGTAGCGGCATTTCCAGCTGCGCACGGTGCCGGGTGCGATGCCGTATAGCTCGCAGAAGACCGCCAGCGGCAGCAAGTCGCGCACGATTATTTCCTGATATATTGTTTCTGCTGTTGATGCCATTCTAGCCTGTCACATTAATTTCATTAAATTGTTAAAATTTGCCGCGTCGATATGTGGGGCGGTGCCTGCGTTTTTGTTGTTGTGTGTTGCTTTTCGTGCTCTCACTTTGCCGTATTCGCTGTTGCATTGTCGGCATTTTGATTGCCTGCCGTCGCTGCTGTGGGTGGCGCGGCAAAATGCGTCCATTGGTTTTATTTTTTTGCAAGTGCAGCAGCGTTTTTCTGTTTTCATCGCGGTAAACCCATTGCGCGCGCAAACAGGTCTGCGTCAATGGTTGGCTGTTGTGGTTGTTTTTTTGCCGGTTTCCACCGCAGTCGGTCGCATACTTTGCAGGCGGTGCTTTTACCGTTTGGGCGGGCGGCGTTGTTGTAAAAGTCGCTGTCCAGTTGCCAAGATTTGCAGCAGGGGCACCAGCGCTTTTTTTGGCCGTCTGCTGTTATCAGTGTTTTACTTTTTGCCATTGCCCGTCTGCCTCTGTTACGTCAATTAAGTTGTAGCGGTCAACAATAAACAGGTTGCCGTTTCTGCATTTGATTATGTGCATGGATACCTGGCCGTTTTTTTTGCACCACCAGCGCCCTGGTGCGTCGGGTTTGTCTTGCCATTTATCTGTCATGGTTGCGCCTTTTTGTTGCACAGCTTTTCGTATTCAGCGCGCAGCGCGCGGGCAAGTTTTTCAATTGCCTTTGCGCTGGTTGCCAGTTGATGCCATTGTGCGTTTAATGTGTTGGTGTTTTGCACGCTGGTGTCCTTTTGTTAGCGGTGGCCTTCTATCATGTGGCCGTTTGTCATGCTGTCTTTTATGTGTTTGCAAACGTCCTGCACGGCTGCTTCAAAGCGTTTTTCGGGGTTGGCAAGTTCGTACCACATAGATAGTTGCCCGTTGTTTATGCGCCAGCGGTAGCGCGCTTCTATTTTGTAAACGTCGCCGCCTTTTAATGGGGCGATGCCTAGTTGTATGCTGTAAGGTATTTGCATTGTTCCGGCGGCTCCGGCGACGCCGTCAATTTGTTCGTTGTATTTTATTACTACCTGGCCGTTATCCAGTCGGGTGGCTTGCTTAAAGTCCACGTTTGTTTTGGCTTGCAGGGTTAGGGCAATTTCGAGCATGGTTGCGCCATCCGGGTTTACTATGTCGTCCAGGTTGTTTTCGATGAAGCGGGCAAAGTCTGCTTGTTCCATTTTCATGCGGTCGGCGGCTGTCCAGGTGGTCCACGCTGTGGATGTGGGGCACTTGTAAGTTGGGCGGTGGTCGCCAAACTGTGGGCTGTTTATGTCGTGGTGGTCTATAACGGCCTCAAAGCGTGCGCAGTCGGTTTGCGCATAAATGGTGCTTGATTCATTGGCGAAGCGGTTGTAGTACTCAATAAATGACGCGACGGTCAGCAGTGTGGGGCGCGCTTCTATGCGTTTGGGTGCGTCAAGTTCTTTTGCAAATTTGTGTACCGTGTAGCCTTCCGGTAGCAATGTGTAGGTTTCGGCGTTTACTTCAATCGGGTTGCCTGCAATTTGTTTGCGGGTCATTTCGTTAATGAGTGCCTGTGTGTTGTCCATTTTTCGGTTGTCCTTTTCTGTTGTTGTTAAATTTGTTTGTGGATGGCGGGCACGCTGTCAACGTCGCGCAGCGCCAGTTTTTGCTGGTTCGGGTTTTCGCGGGTCAGGTTGCCGTCTGGCGTGCCAAACATTAACGTGCTGGGTTTTGCCGCTTGCGCCAGCTTGTGCGTGGTGCTGTCGATAATTTCATACTGTCCAGTTTGGCCGATTGGCTTTATTTTTAGCTTCAAGCTTAATTCGCTTTGATTGCCTGTCGCGCGGCTGGCCACGATGCAGTCATGCAGCAGGCTGCTGAGTTCGTCTTGCACGTTGCCGAAATTCAGGTTTTTAACAACGTGTAAAAATAAGTCTTCTCTGTGTGTAGACATTATCTGACGGCCTCTGCTGATTCGCTATGTAGCAAGTCCTCGGCCCACCAGGTAGTGATTGCCCGCCCGTCTGCTGCTTTGTAATGCAGCTGATACATATCTTTGCCGGTAAGGTATTGCGCGCGGTCCTGTATCGTTCCGGTTTGGTTTAACGCAATAATGGTTACTGTTTCGTTTAACTTAAATTTAAAACTCATATTGTTTGCTCCTTTTGGGTGTGTGAAAAATGTCGGGCGGGTGGCGCTAGTGATGCCCACGCCTCATAGTCGCAGCCATAGCATGACCCACCGCTGCCGGGGCAAAACATGGCGGTGGTCGGCCTT
>JAOUJU010000108.1 GCA_029883045.1 Rhodospirillaceae bacterium | reverse complement strand
CGATGATCAGGCATTTGATTTATGGAAAAAAATAGCGGGCCTACCGGAAGAGCGAATTATTCGCATTGCTACTTCTGATAATTTTTGGGCTATGGGTGAAACCGGGCCATGTGGACCGTGCTCGGAAATATTTTATGATCATGGCGATCATATACCCGGAGGCCCCCCTGGCAGCGCAGACGAAGACGGCGACCGCTTTGTTGAAATTTGGAACCTTGTTTTCATGCAGTATGAACAGGTTTCAACTGATGTTCGTAATTCCTTGCCCAAACCATCAATAGATACCGGTATGGGGCTGGAACGCATAGCCGCCGTAATGCAGGGAACGAACGATAATTACAATATCGATTTAATGCGCTCGTTAATTCAGGCCTCAGCTGATGCAACAAATTCAGACCCCGATGGCCAGCACCGGATATCACACCGGGTAATTGCCGATCATTTACGTTCAATTGCGTTCCTTATTGCTGATGGGGTTTTGCCGTCAAATGAAGGACGCGGTTATGTTTTGCGCCGCATTATGCGCCGGGCCATGCGCCATGCGCATATGATTGGCGCAACTGATCCGGTTATTTACCGTTTGATTTCTGCGCTCAACGCTAAAATGGGTGCGGCCTTTCCCGAACTTGTCAGGGCCGAAGCACTGATAAGTGAAACCATAAAAATGGAAGAACAGCGTTTCCAAAAAACCCTTGATCGTGGGCTAAAACTATTAGACGAAGCGACAATTGCAATAAAATCAGGCGGTGAGCTTGATGGCGAAACCGCGTTCAAGCTTTATGATACTTATGGTTTTCCTTTGGACCTTACCCAAGATGCACTAAAGCCAAAATCTATCGCAGTTGATGAAGATGGCTTTAATGCAGCGATGAAACGTCAAAAAATTGCAGCGCGGGCCGCATGGAAAGGTTCCGGTGAGGCCGCGACCGAGGAAGTTTGGTTTGACGTTTTAGACGATGTTGGCGCAAGCGACTTTCTTGGCTACAAGACAGAACACGCCGAAGGCAAGATCCTTGCAATAATAAAGGATGGCAAACGGGTAAACGAAGCAGCCCCTGGCGACAGTGTGGCCATAATCGCCAACCAGACACCATTTTATGGTGAAAGCGGTGGGCAGATGGGCGATATCGGAACCATTTCGGGCGACGGGTTTGTAATTGATGTCAGCGACACCCAGAAAAAACTTGGCTCACTGCACGTTCACGTGGGCAAGGTTTCTTCTGGCCTGCCCAAGGTTGGCCTTGATGCAACCTTTGGCGTAAACCATGGAAGGCGTTCTGAGCTCAGGGCCAATCATTCAGCCACCCATTTGTTGCACGCTGCCCTTAGGCGTGAACTGGGCAGCCATGTTACGCAAAAAGGATCATTGGTATCGGGCGAACGTCTGCGTTTTGACATAAGCCATCCAATGGGGGTTACCCCTGAACAGATTTTTGATGTTGAGCTTATGGTCAACGGTCAAATCCGTTCCAATACCGAGGTCACCACACGGCTAATGACCCCGGAAGAAGCCCAAGCCCAAGGTGCGATGGCATTGTTTGGGGAAAAATATGGTGATGAAGTCCGCGTTGTATCTATGGGAACCGAGCCCGAGCAAGGCAGCGAAGGTTTAATTAGTGGATCATTTTCGGTGGAACTATGCGGTGGTACCCACGTTTCGCGCACCGGTGATATTGGTTTGTTAAAGGTTATTTCCGAAGGGGCGGTAGCTTCCGGTGTGCGCCGGATTGAAGCGCTAACAGGTGCGGCTGCGGTTCAATACATGGAAGCCCAAGAAGACGCACTATTGCGCACGGCTGAATTTCTTAAATCAACAACCACAGACGTTCCCGAACGGGTTCGCCAACTAATTGATGAACGCAAAAAGCTAGAACGCGAAATTACCGAGCTTAGAAAAAAACTGGCATCCGGTGGTGGTGATGGCGGCGGTGAAACCAAAGATATTGGCGGTGTTGCCTATGCACCACGGCTTTTGCAAGATGTTCCAGCTAAGGAATTAAAAGGCATGGCCGATGATATTAAAAAACAAATAAAATCTGGTGTTGTTGCCTTGGTTTCGTTATCTGACGGCAAGGCATCGCTGGTGGTTGGCGTGACCGAAGACATCACGAATAAACTAAGTGCGGTTGAGCTTGTTCGTGTGGGCTCAGAAGCTCTTGGTGGTAAGGGCGGTGGCGGCAGGCCCGATATGGCCCAAGCAGGCGGCCCCGATGGCGCCAATGCTCAAGTTGCACTAGACGCCATAGAAAAGGCCATTAGCGGATAGATTAATTATTTTACGTCAGCAGCAACCTGCATACGCACAATGATATCGGGCTCGCCCTCAATTTCACCGTTGTAACGTTTGGAACCTTTTTTAATCTGGTGAACCCAGTTCATTCCATCAATGACCTTGCCCCATATTGTGTAGGCACCGTTTAGATGGGGCGCGCGATCAAGCATGATAAAAAATTGTGAATCCGCACTGTTAATGTCTTGGGCGCGAGCCGCACCAAGAGTTCCTTCTTCGAACCGCAATTTATCGGAAAATTCAGCTGGAAGGTTTTGCCCAGAACCACCGGTTCCGTCACCATCGGGATCGCCAGTTTGCGCCATGAAACCTTCGATCACGCGGTGGAATGTTAGGCCATCATAAAATCCTTCGCGGGTTAATTCTTTAAACCGTGCTACATGCTTGGGTGCAACATCGGGATACATCTCAATTGTTACCCGACCATCTTTGAGGTCAAGAAAAAGGGTGTTTTCGGGATCTTTGATTTCGGCTGAGACAGCTTCATCGGCCATGGTGAATGCTCCAATACATATAGCGACAAGAAGTGCGGTGAATTTATTCATGTTATCCTCGGTTGGCCATAGCACAGCCATTATGTGAAAAACAAATCAAGTTTGCTAGTTAAGTTGTTTTTATGGGGACTTAGTCAAAAAGTGCGTCAATTTCATCTTGGCTAATGGCTTTGTTGCTGGGTAGGGAAGGGCCGTTAAGAAGCTTCTCATCATCGGTTTTTTTCGAAACTGCAATTTTAACTTTTTCCAGTTCGTCTTTGCCCCACACTTCAGCAAGCGCGTTTACCCGGTCTTCAACATAAGTTAACGAGCGCGCAACCTTGGTTACCCGTTGACCGGTCAAATCCTGAAAGCTGCAAGCCTGAATAATATCCATATCGTTTGCCGATATTTGGTCGAGAGCCGCCGCCAGTTTTGGATCAGTTATGCTTTTGCGTAACTGTTCTACCAAGGTTTCATTCTTTTCGGCGCTGGCCATAATGGTATTGGATGCTTCATCGGTGGTTTTAACCACTGCATCGAGCTGTTCTGACATAGTTTCGAACTGGTGCTCTTCGTCCGCTGGGCGGGACATTTTGGCGATTTCTTCGCGTACGCGATTGATATAGCTAAGAAGCCCCACAAGCTCATTTCTGAGGGATTCTTGGTTAGCCTTGTCCAGTGGTGCGCTCATTTTTTACCTGTTCACTTTACTAAGGTAGGCACAAAATCCAAGATTTCTGCCATTTCCCTTAAATTTATATCGATTATTATATAGAATATTGGCCACACTTGCTTAAAAAAACCTTTTTTTCAAGGTTTGCAGGCAAAAAAACTAAATTAAATGGGGGCTTAGCCATTATTGCCGCCATTGTTGCCTTCTGGGCCGCCCTCGTCCTTGCCTTCACGTAGCAAGCTCTTGATGGCAAGGGCATAGAGCTTTTGCTTATGTTCGTCTGACAGGTCGTCCAATATTTTGGCCTTTGCGGTACGAACCTTCATGGCATGCTGAATAAGCTCTTGGCGTTCGGGCGTCATTACATCGCTGACTTTTTCACGTAAAGCCTGCATTTCCCGATCCCGGGTAGTCATTTTTTGTTCTTTAGCGCGAACGGCAGAGCGCTGGGCCGCAGACTTTCGTGCCTTTTCATCAAGGAAAAGCGACATGAATGCGTTTGCGAACTTGCCCATTAAGCTTCTCCTAAAGGCGGCAGTATAATGCTTATAATATGCGATTCCATTTGTTCAATCCTACCCTAGTGCCGTGCTATACGGCAAATCAAGGCAAAGACCGCAAAAATATATGTATTTTGTACATTTTAAAAATCACTGCTTATAAGTATAGATGGTGTCCATGACAGATTTTTCAGCCGCTTGCAAAAAAAACCAATTATTGAAGGATATTTTTTATTCTGCAGTTACTGCGGCCAGCCCAGACGCATCTATTGCCAAATATTTACCACAAAGACCAAGCGGGCGTACCGTGGTGGTGGGCGCAGGTAAGGCCGGTGCCTCAATGGCGGTCGAGGTTGAGCGCGCATGGGGCGATGAAATAGAGGGTCTTGTTGTTGTTCCGTACGCTCACGGGTTACCCACAAAATCAATTGAGGTAGTCCAGGCCGCCCATCCCGTTCCCGATGCCCAAGGTGAAGCGGTGGCCGGGCGTTTGCTTAATATGGTTTCAGGCTTAAGCCCCGATGATTTGGTTCTTTGCTTGATATCGGGTGGGGGTTCGGCGCTTATGGCGTTACCTGCAGATGGGCTTTCGCTTGCTGATAAGCGCGAAATAAATTCTAGATTATTAAAATCTGGCGCAGCAATTGATGAAATGAATACGGTTCGCAAACACCTTTCAAAAATAAAGGGTGGACGTCTTGGTCTTATGGCAAATCCGGCACGGGTTGTGACTATTGGTATTTCCGATGTGCCCGGTGATGACCCTGCGGTAATTGCATCGGGCCCCACGGTCGCAGACCCGACAACATTTGCCGATGCAATGGCGGTGCTGGAAAAATATTCTATCGAAGCACCACAAAATGTTTTGCGCTTTTTGCAAGATGGCATGGCCGGAAAAATTGAAGAAACCCCAAAACCCGGCGATGAACGCATGGCTAGGTGCGAGGTGCATCTTATTGCAACACCAGCAATGGCGCTTGCGGCAGCGGGCGTGGCCGCAAAAAAAGCGGGGTATGAGCCACTAATTCTGGGCGATGACATAGAGGGCGAAGCACACGAGGTCGGTTTAGCGCACGCTCGTCTGGCCATAGACATGGCCAATGCGGGAAAGACCAAGGTTGCAATAATTTCAGGTGGCGAAACCACGGTTACGGTTAAAGGCACTGGCCGGGGTGGGCGCAATGGTGAATATCTGCTTGGCCTTGTTCTGGGGCTGGATGGACATCGTGATATAAATGCAATTGCGTGTGACACCGACGGTATTGACGGAACCGAAAAAAATGCTGGCGCCATATGTGGCCCAGATACCCTTTCTAAGGGCAGGGGGGTTGGCCTAGATGGGGCGGCAATGCTTGATAATAATGATGCTTATTCGTTTTTTGCCGCCTTGGATGACCTGATAATAACCGGACCAACGCTAACTAATGTTAACGATTTCAGGTGTATTTTAATTGGCTAGGGTAGGGTTAGGTTGATCGTTTTTTATTTTTATTAGTTAATTTTAATTAGTTACAAGGAAAATGACTAGCGCTACGACGTCGCTAGCTTTATGTTCAAGACCATGAGAAGAAACAGAAACGCAAAAATAATCGCAACATTGGGGCCGGGACGGTCTTCTGAAGAAGATATCGCCAAATTATTTGAGGCCGGCGCCGATGTATTTAGGCTTAACTTTTCCCACGGCGTACACGATGATCACAAACGCCGGTACGAAGTAATCCGCAAACTGGAAGACAGATTTTCGCGCCCCATAGGTATCTTGATGGATCTACAGGGGCCGAAATTGCGCGTGGGCGAATTTGAACAAAAACAAATTAAACTTGAAAATGGGCAGCCATTTCGCCTTGAGCTAGACAGCAACCTAGGAAACGAAACTGTCGCATCTCTGCCGCACCCAGAAATTTTTGCGGCACTACGTCAAGACATGGACTTGCTTATTGATGACGGCAAAATTCGTCTTCGGGTTGAAAAGGCAGGAAAAGATTTTGCCGAAACCATAGTTATAAACGGCGGCATTGTATCTAATCATAAGGGCGTCAATGTCCCCAGTGCCGAATTGGCGCTTTCAGCTATGACCGAAAAAGACCATCAGGATCTTAAGGTCGGATTAGAAATGGGTGTTGATTGGGTGGCGCTTTCGTTCGTGCAACGCCCAGCCGACATTGAAGAAGTAAAAGCCATCGTAAAAGGGCGCGCCGGGGTAATGGCCAAATTAGAAAAACCCAGCGCGATTGAATATCTGCACGATATTGTTGAACAGGCTGACGCAATTATGGTGGCACGTGGTGACCTTGGGGTTGAATTGCCACCAGAAGATGTTCCGGTTCAGCAAAAACGCATCATTAATTCTTGT
>JAOUJU010000107.1 GCA_029883045.1 Rhodospirillaceae bacterium | reverse complement strand
AAATGGTTTCCCCGTTTTTATTGAACGTTCAATAAATCCTTCAAAATTTTTTCTATCATCTTCATGGATGCATTTTTTTATTGCCTCAATAGATGGATTTATGCTCATTGGGATTATGCCTAAAATGCGATAAACCTCGTCCGACCACAGTGATTCACCGTTACCAAGGTCTAAATCCCAGCTTCCCAATCGCGCTATTCGTTGCGCATTGGCTAGGCTGGCCCTGCTTTGCCCCAGCTGTTCAAGCGCTGATACTTTTTCCATTGTTGATATGATTAATTGATCGTTTGCTTTTTTTAGCGCCAGTGATCGTGCCCCTGCAGCAATAATAGTTGCAATTAAAGCACCTATAATTATTGTCGCAATAATTAATACTTGGATTTCATGTGTAGAAAAATGGCTTATAAACTCATTTATATATGAGTCCCCAGATTCAAACGATGGCATATCGGCCAATGATGTTTTAGGCAATAGTAACGCCACCACCAACATGCATTTTGGCAAACCACTGGCGCGTTCAGGGATTGGATTGTTCCTAAAAAATTTATCTATAAAAAAACTTGAATTAAGCAAGGTTCAACAAGTGCCTCCTGATAAAATGGCCCAATTTTCGCGGACACGTCTATTATGTGATGTTATGTGGTGATTGATGTCCCGTGCGCCAACCGATAAAGTTCAATGAGAAAAACCCATATTTTTCAATGAGATATATATTTCTCACCGCCATTTTTTTTAAAATGATGCCCATAGGCAACCAATACCCGTGCTGGCTTTATGGGGATTTCTAGTAGCGACTTGTCAAAATGGCTTTGTAACCGTAACTTGCGGCACTTGAGCCCTCTTTTAAGGTTATGGGCGCACAGATTTTTGCAGGAGAAAAATAATGTCTAAGATAAAGGTCAAAAATCCAATAGTTGAAATGGACGGCGATGAAATGACCAGAATTATATGGTCGTTCATCAAGGACAAATTGATTCTGCCTTATCTTGATATTGATCTTAAATATTATGATCTTAGTGTGCAAAAGCGCGATGAAACAGAAGACCAAATTACCATTGATGCAGCCGAGGCAATCAAAAAATATAGGGTAGGTGTTAAATGTGCCACCATCACACCTGATGAGGCCCGAGTTGAAGAATTTGATCTAAAAAAAATGTGGCGTTCGCCTAATGGAACAATTCGAAATATTGTTGGTGGAACAATTTTTCGCCAACCCATTATTTGTCAAAACGTTCCGCGCTTAGTACCGGGGTGGACTAAACCTATAGTTATTGGCCGTCATGCCTATGGCGATCAGTACCGCGCCACTGATTTTGTTGTTCCGGGTCCGGGAAAACTTACGGTCAAATTTGAGGGCGATGATGGCAAGGTAATCGAACGCGAAGTTCACCAATTTCCCGGCGGTGGAGTTGCTATGTCCATGTTTAATGAGGATGAAAGCATTCGCGGTTTTGCTAAATCTTGTTTTAATTATGGTCTTAACCTTGGTTGGCCGGTTTACCTTTCGACCAAAAACACCATCCTTAAAGCCTATGACGGCAGGTTCAAAGACCTGTTCCAAGAAGTATTCGATGCTGAATTTAAGGATAAATTTAAGGCCGCCGGAATTACCTACGAACATCGCCTAATAGACGACATGGTAGCTGCCGCCATGAAATGGTCGGGTGAATACGTTTGGGCCTGCAAAAACTATGACGGCGACGTGCAGTCCGATACCGTGGCCCAGGGCTTTGGCTCACTTGGCCTGATGACCTCAGTCCTGATGACCCCAGATGGCAATACCATCGAGGCCGAGGCCGCCCACGGTACCGTTACAAGGCATTACCGCCAGCATCAGGCGGGCAAGGAAACCTCAACCAACCCCATCGCCTCAATCTTCGCTTGGACCCAAGGGTTATCTTATAGGGGCAAGTTTGATGATACGCCGGAAGTGACTGATTTTGCCGAAACCCTTGAGCGCGTATGTGTTTCAACCGTGGAATCGGGCCACATGACCAAAGATTTGGCAATTTTGATAGGGCCAGACCAAAAATGGATGACCACCACCCAGTTTTTAGACAAACTGGATGAAAACTTGAAAAAAGCCATGGAAAACAGGTAAAAACCTGTTTTTTGGCGAATGTATTGCCTTTGGGGCCATTGGGGCTTGACGTGAGCGCCCTAATTCCCTAAAAAACGCCCATCTGAAGCCGCCCCCGTTAGGGAATCCATATCAGCGGTGGAATGAAATTTATGAATTCTAAGGAAACCTAAAAATGGCTAGAAAATGTGATATTACGGGTCGTGGCGTGCTAACTGGAAACAATGTTTCCCATGCCAAAAATAGAACCCGCCGGCGTTTCCTGCCCAACTTGCACGTAACTTCACTTGCAAGCGATGGTTTAGGTCATTCCGTTAGCATGCGTATTTGTGCCAGCACCATTCGTACCATTGAACACAATGGTGGGCTTGACGCTTATTTGTTGGGAACATCCAACCGCAAGCTGACCACCGAGGCACAAAAATTAAAACGCCGTATCCAGCGCGCATTGGCAAAGGCCAAAGCTGCTTAACATACCGTTTTATAAAAGAAATTAAAAACCCGTCCATTATTTTGGGCGGGTTTTTTGTTGCCCGCTCGCGAGCGGCATAAAAATCTGTTATGTTGTTTTTCTTGGGTCGGGCAATGGGGGCGTAGCGTTCGGTGAATTTAAATAAAATCCATCCAACCAGAAGAAGTTTAATTCGCGCGCTATTGTTGGGTGCTGGGTTAACCCCGATCATGCTGCACACACTAAGAACCGCTAGCGGTAATTCTAAGGTTCCGGTTATTCCTGGTTTTCAAGAAATAAACGGCACCGTTCGCCTTAACGCTAAACCGCCCACGCTGCACCAGCAAGTTATGCCGGGCGATGTGGTTAGCACTGGTGCAAAAAGCAGCGCCATAATAATTATTGGCCAGCACGCCTACATGATGCGCGAAAATGCCGAGATAGAATTCTATGCTGAGGATTTCAAACAAACACCTGAAGGTGATGTATCTGGGGTTATCAAAATAATATCCGGTGCGGTTCTTTCGGTATTTGGTAAAACCAATACAACCATATTAACTCCGCTAGCTTCCATCGGTATTCGCGGTACCGCATGTTATGTGGATTCTGCGCCAGATCGTACCTATGCCTGCCTATGTTATGGCAGTGCGGAACTTAGCGGTTCTGATGGCAAGCATTTAGAAACGGTTAGAACTACCCATCATGATTCTCCGCGCTTTATATATCCACTTGGAAAGGGCGCGCGAATAGAAAAGGCCCCGGTAATAAATCACAAAGATGACGAGCTTCGCCTACTGGAAAAGCTACTTAACCGCAGGCCGTTATTTGACAGGTTTGGTAAAAACGGCGGTGGCGGATATTAATCAGCTAAGCTTGGCGTTAAAGAAATCTATGGTGCGCCTCCATGCTAGTTCGGCCGCCCCTTGGTCATAACGCGGCGTGGTGTCGTTATGAAAACCATGGTTTACGCCGGGATAAATATAAGCGGTGTATTCTTTGTTATTGGCCTTTAATGCCGCTTCAAAATCGGGCCAGCCTTTGTTTATGCGCTCGTCCAGCTCGCCGTAATGTAGCAATAATGGCGCTTGAATTTTAGGAACGTCTTCGGCGTTGGGTTGGCTTCCGTAAAACGGAACCGAAGCCGCCATATCAGGCAGGCGAACTGCCATGGCGTTACATACCCCGCCACCATAACAAAACCCAACCGCACCGACCTTGCCGTTGGAATAGCTGTCTGCCTTCAGATAATCATAGGCGGCAAAAAAATCTTCTAGCAATTTTCCTTTGTCCAAGGTCTTTTGCATTTCTTTGCCTTCATCATCGGTTCCGGGATATCCACCAAGGGGGCTAAGCCCATCAGGTGCCAGTGCATTAAAACCAGCCACACCAAGCCTGCGGGTTACGTCGGCAATATAGGGGTTAAGCCCGCGATTTTCATGTATCACCACCACAGAGCCATGTTTGCCACCACCTGCCGGCCTGACTAGGTAACCACTGACCGTGCCATGACCATTAGGCGATGAATAATTAATGGTTTCGGCTTTGATGCGAGGATCACTTTCTTCTACCTGATTGGCTAGGGCATAATTAGGTGACAATGTATTAAGCAACGCCATTGCGGTGGTGCCGCCGACCGCAAATTTTGCAGCATTTTTTAAAAAATCCCTGCGTTCTATCAAGCCGTGGGCATACTTGTCATAAAGATTTAGAAGCTCCTGGTCGAATTGTGATGCTTTTTTACGTTCCATTGCCTATATCCCTTGTTGAGGTGCAGTTAATGCATTTATCTGCAGTATTTAAGACATAAAAAAGCCATCTGAGAAGATGATAAATAATGGTGCAATTCAACGCCTTAATATTTAACTTGTTAATTGTGGTAAATAAAACAGTATCAAGAGTGCAAAATAAATGAACGGATATTTTAAAACGGCCATCCTGTTGGCAGGGCTAACAGCACTTTTTATGGTGGCGGGATTTGCTTTGGGTGGCATGGACGGAATGATGGTGGCGCTTATTTTTGCTGTTGGCATTAATTTTTTTGCTTATTGGAATTCTGATAAAATTGTTTTATCCATGCATGGGGCAGTCGAAGCCAGCCCTGAATCCCAGCCAGAATTATTTTCTATAGTTTCTTCTTTGGCGGCGCACGCTGAAATGCCCATGCCGCGGGTTTATATAATTGACGAAGCCCAACCCAATGCCTTTGCCACCGGACGCAACCCTGAAAACGCCGCTGTGGCGGCAACTGCCGGGCTGATTAAACTGTTAAACCGTGATGAAGTGACCGGTGTGATGGCCCATGAACTAGCCCACATCAAAAATCGCGATACCTTGATAATGACGGTTACCGCCACCATAGCCGGCGCACTTTCGATGTTGGCTAATTTTGCCATGTTCTTTGGCGGCAGAAACCGCAACAGCCCGCTAGGTGGGGTTGGGGCATTGTTGGTTATGTTGCTGGCGCCGTTTGCGGCGATGATTGTGCAGATGGCAATTTCCAGATCGCGTGAATACGAGGCCGACCGTATTGGCGCACAAATAGCAGGCGAGCCCGCGTGGCTGGCCAGTGCATTGGGCAAGCTTGAGCAAAGGTCCAAAGCAATTGATAACATGCGTGCCGAAGAAAACCCGGCAACGGCGCATATGTTTATTGTAAACCCTTTGCATACACGCAAAACCGATAGCTTATTTTCAACCCACCCGGCGACCATCAACCGCATGATGCGTCTTGTTTCCATGAGCGCCAAAAAAGATTGGCACGATAGCTACGCTGCAAATTCTTCGACCAATTCAACTGGGCGTAAAAGTTCAATACCTGACACCAGAGATTAAAAAAGGGGCCGGAAAAAATTCCGACCCCTTTTTTATCAACGTTTGTTTGAAGGTTAATTGTGCTTCATCTCGGTACCGTGGGCTTTGTTCATTTTTTTCATTTCTTCGTTGCCCGTGTCCTTCATGTGCTCCATTTTTCCCATGTTTTTATGACCCATTCCTTCCATCGCCCCTTTGGCGGCAGGTGACATAACATTTACCGTTATTTCGATGCTTCCTGCTTTTTCAAATACCAACGTCAGGGGAAATGATGTTTCTTCAACCAGCATATTTTTTAAACCCATGAACATCACATGATATCCGCCGGGTTTTAATTCGGTTGTTTCACCGCTTGCAACGGGAATGAAATCAACTTGGCGCATTTTCATTATATCGCCATCCATCATGTGGGTGTGCAATTCGGTCTTGGCTGAAATATTGGCACTGGCGGATATTAATTTATCATCGTGGCTGCCCATATTTTCAATTTCCATAAATGCAGCCCCAGCACCAGCCATTCCGGCGGATGCGCGTGACCATGCATTTTTTACCATAATGTCGCCAGCGTTTGCGCCCGCACTGCTAAAAATCATCATGCCTGCGGCAAGTGCCGCCATAACTATATTGTTGTTTCGCATTTTTAAATTCCCTTGGTTTTATGGTCATTACTAGCAACCGCATTGTGCAACTGTGTGCAGCAATGACGGTTGAGGATTGATTGTAATTGAATAATGCTCAGGCCTTGGGCGGGGCGCGCGGTTGGTGGGGCCTTAGATAATGTTCGCCCAGAAGTAGATCGTCCACGGGGGGTGCGATCTTGATTTTTTCGCCCGTATTAAGGCTAAGTGTAAACCCCAACGGTTTAGGGGTGTCGCTGCCCAGCTGCAATTGGCAAATGGGGCAGTCCCATACATTTTTTGCTGCGGGCTTGCCATCGGGCGCGATGGATTTAATCTGG
>JAOUJU010000106.1 GCA_029883045.1 Rhodospirillaceae bacterium | reverse complement strand
CTAAAAAAATATGGCGTATTAGGCGCAGCAATAATTGCGCTTGCAAGTTCGCCCGCATCTGCTGCGGTCGAAGCAGAAACACAGTATGTATTTAACACGTTTTCGTTTTTGTTTAGCGGTGCATTGGTTATGTTTATGGCCGCAGGTTTTGCCATGCTTGAATCCGGGCTGGTCAGATCAAAAAACACCGCAACAATTTGTTTGAAAAATATTGTTCTGTTTGCGGTTTCCGGCATTACCTTTTACGCGGTTGGTTATAACCTGATGTATATGGGTGTTGACGGTGGTTACATCGGAACATTTTTACCGTGGGCCGCTGACGATGCTGCTGCCACCGGCGGCGATTTTTCCGGTGCCTATTCGGCAACATCTGATTGGTTCTTCCAAATGGTGTTTGTCGCAACGGCCGCGTCAATTGTTTCTGGAACCTTGGCCGAACGTATTAAGCTATGGCCATTTTTAGCATTCGTTGTTTTGTTGACCGCGTTTATTTACCCGATTGAGGGTGCGTGGCAGTGGGGCGGCGGCTGGCTTTCTGAGGCAGGCTTTGTTGATTTTGCTGGCTCTACCATTGTTCATTCTACTGGTGGTTGGGCTGCACTTATGGGTGCAATTATTCTTGGGCCACGCCTTGGCAAATATGCACCTGACGGTCGGGTTCACCCGATCCCCGGTGCCAACATGCCGCTTGCAACGGTTGGTACTTTTATTTTGTGGTTAGGCTGGTTTGGATTTAACGGCGGATCACAATTAGCACTTGGAACTGCTGGTGATGCAATTGCAATTGCCAACATTTATGCAAACACATCAATGGCAGCTGCCGGCGGTGTTGTTGCGGCGGCAATGTTGACGCAGCTTCTTTATAAAAAGACTGATCTGTCGCTAACTCTTAACGGTGCAATCGGTGGTCTGGTTTCAATTACCGCTGGCCCCGATACACCGAGCATCGGTGAAGCCATACTAATTGGTGGTGTTGGTGGTATCATTGTTGTGCTTGCGGTTCCGCTTTTAGATAAGCTCAAGATTGATGACGTTGTTGGCGCAATTCCCGCTCACCTTTTTGCGGGCATCTGGGGCACCATGGCTGTTCCTTTAACTAATGGTGATGCTAGCTTTGCAACCCAGTTCACCGGTGTTGCGGCAATTGGTGCATTTGTTGCCATTAGTTCAGCGGTGTTTTGGATATTTCTTAAATTGACTGTTGGCATTCGCGCCAGCGAAGACGATGAAATGCTTGGCCTTGATAAAGCCGAACTGGGTTTAGAAGCATACCCAGAATTTGGCCGCGGAGGACACAGCACCTGAGCCTGACTACCTAAAAGGCAAATAATAAATGTCATTAATTTATAGCGATTAGTTTTCTAATCTCCCCATGATGGAAATTCGCATTTAAAGTAATGGCAGAAAATTAGATCTCAGATTTACAGTCCTACAGCTAATCTAGATAACCTTTTGGCCCGGAGAGCATTTCTCCGGGTCTTTTTTTGCTAAAAATAGCTAAATGCTTAATATTTATGCACACATATTACCTTTGCCTATGTGCCGTGCACGCTTAAACCCACCATAATTTACAATTCGCAATAGCAACGAATTATAAATGCACAATTTCAATACTTTAATAGCCCGCATCGGCGCAACCCGACCTATGGCACGATACTTGATATGTAATCATGGCGCGGTCTTAAACGACAAAACGTAGCGCAGGCGCAACGATTTTTTTGTTTGCGTTATTGGATGAATAAATATTTTGAAAGCGGAACGGGTTTATGGAATCAAGCAATGGAATGGACGTTTTTTTTGTACTGATGGGCGCAGCCATGGTGTTGGCAATGCATGCGGGATTTGCCTTTCTTGAGGTCGGTACGGTGCGAAGGAAAAACCAGGTCAACGCATTGGTCAAAATTATTGTGGATTTTGCTATTTCAACCATTGCCTATTTTTTCATCGGCTACGGTATTGCTTATGGGGTTAGCTTTTTTTCTTCCGCATCCGTATTGAGTGGCGCATCAGGGGGTGCTGATGGCACCTTTGGTTTTGCAAAAAACGGCTATGATCTGGTTAAGTTCTTCTTTTTGCTAACTTTTGCCGCTGCAATTCCGGCCATTATTTCCGGTGGCATTGCCGAACGATTTCGTTTTTGGCCCCAGGTTGCTGCTACGGCCATTTTGGTTTCAGTCATTTATCCAACCTTTGAAGGCATGGTCTGGAATAATAATTTTGCCTTTCAAAATTTTATGGAAAATGCATTTGGTGCCCCGTTTCATGATTTTGCAGGATCTGTTGTTGTGCACGCCGTTGGTGGTTGGCTAGCGTTGGGCGCAGTGGTTTTATTGGGTGCGCGCATGGGCCGGTATAAATCCGATGGGCGCGTGGTTGGCATACCGCCATCGAACATTCCATTTTTGGCTCTTGGTTCGTGGATATTAGTTGTGGGCTGGTTTGGTTTTAATGTAATGAGCGCACAAAGCGTTGTTGCGGTTAGCGGATTAGTGGCGGTAAATTCGCTGATGGCTATGGTAGGCGGTGTTCTGGCTGCACTTGTTTTTGGAAAAAACGATCCCGGCTTTACCCATAACGGAGCCCTTGCCGGTTTGGTCGCAGTTTGTGCTGGGTCAGACCTAATGCACCCCATTGGGGCGCTAGCGACAGGCATAATTGCCGGTGGACTTTTTGTTTGGGGTTTTTCCATGGCGCAAAATAAATGGCGCATTGATGATGTGCTTGGTGTGTGGCCCTTGCATGGAATGTGTGGTGCCTGGGGCGGAATTGCTGCGGGTATTTTTGGCCTAGAGGCCATGGGTGGCATTGGCGGCGTGACCTTCACATCGCAATTAGTTGGAACATTAATTGGAGTTGCCTTTGCAACGCTTAGCGGGTTTGCGGTTTATGGCGTAATTAAAGCTGTGGTTGGAATAAGGCTCGATCCTGAGCAAGAATACGCTGGTGCTGACGTATCAATTCACCGCATTAGTGCCTATCCGGAAGAAGACGTAAGGGCCTGATGCCCGTTACGCAGCCCCGGCATATGAATATGTAAGCGACGTAACGCCAGCGGCAACCCACATTGCAATTGCAATTGCTGCAACTACTTTTACAAAACCAAAGCTCATTGGTGTGCCTTCTGCCCGCATGCGCGTATACTGCGCATGCACAATTATCAGGCCTGCAAATGATGCCATGATTGCGTAAGCGATAAAGTATAACGAGTGCATAACAATATTTCCTTGGGTTTTTGGTTCTTTGTTTTCCAGTATCGCCAGCAATATTTTCTTTTTTGCCTAGTTATGGCGATATTGTATTTGCTGTTTATACACGTATTCAGGGAGTTTTAGGTTTGGTATGATTACCGCCCAGCATTGCGCCCAGCGCATGGCTAGAACGATGATATATGGCAAATAACGCAATAAACCCACAAAAACCCGTAAAAAATACTTATAAGTGCGGTTTATCGCCTATATGGGTTAATCGCCACCAAATTAGCACCACATATTGGGCTTTGATTGGGTCTATGGGGGGTTTGCTCTCGACATGAAGATATGGTGTTAAGGTATTGTAAATGCTTGAGAGTGTAATAATTTTACATGGCATGGATGACCCAAAAAACCAACGCTGGCGCACTGTTACCCGAAGGTGGAAAGGCGTACTTAAAAAACCGCCTGAGCGAGACCATCGGCCTTGGCTTATGCGCATTGGCAATTACTTATGCGCTGGCCTTATTTAGCTTTTCCCCATCTGACCCATCACTTAATTCAGCAGGGGCTGGACCCATCATTAATTGGCTGGGCACGGGTGGCGCGATTGTTTCAGATATTGCGCTGCAATCTTTTGGTCTGGGCGCGTGGTTACCCGGTGTTGCTGTTTTGGCCTGGGGTTTTTGTTTGCTACGCAAGCAAGCAATTTCGCATTTTTGGTTACGAATTGTTTTGTCGCTTACGGCACTTATTACACTTTCAATTTTTGCTTCCATCATAAAACCATTTCATTCATGGCCACTGGCCGCAGGTTTAGGTGGTGTTGGTGGTGAAATACTTTTGGGTCGGACGGTTACTTTTTTACAAAGCATCAATGCGCCAAAAACTTTTTTTAATGAAATTACCATAGGTGCCGCCATCGCCCTTCCGGGTATTGTCGCATTTATTTTTTCGTTGGGCTTGCCCGCAACCGATTGGCAAAAAGTTTCCCGTGCAACGGTTTGGCTTAATGCACAATTGGGATCTTATATTTTAAAAGGTGCCAACCAAATTGCATCATACAAACGTGATTATGATGATGGCGATACGTTTAGCGATGGCGCCACAATTGAGCGCGCCAGCACGGGCAAAACCCCTGTGCGCAGAACCCAAATATCTGCCTTAAGCGCAAAAGAAAAAAAGAAAAACCTTGTCGCCCCAAGCCCGCCAAAAGTAAAAACTGGGCGCAAGGCAATGGCGCAACGGCAAAAATCGCTCGACCTTGGTATTGGTGGTGAATACACATTACCACCACTGGACCTGTTGGATGCGCCCGACCCTGCACGCGGCAACAATAAGCCAAGCCCTGAAGCGTTAGAACAAAATGCGGCCATGCTTTCGGGCGTATTAGAAGACTTTGGAATTCGCGGTGAAATTGTAAAGGTTCGTCCCGGCCCGGTAATTACCCTTTATGAGCTTGAGCCTGCGCCGGGAACCAAATCATCACGCGTAATCGGCCTTAGCGACGATATCGCCAGATCAATGAGCGCTATATCGGTGCGCGTTGCAACGGTACCTGGGCGTAATGTAATTGGTATTGAGCTGCCAAACCAAACCCGTGAAATGGTTCACCTGCGCGAACTTTTGGCATCGGTTGATTTTGAAAAATCAAAAGGTGCGCTGACTATGGCGCTGGGAAAAGATATTGGTGGTGTGCCAGTTAATGTTGATCTTGCGCGAATGCCACATTTGCTTATTGCTGGTACAACCGGTTCGGGTAAATCGGTTGGCCTAAACGCAATGATTTTGTCGCTTCTTTATCAAAATTCTCCGGCGCAATGTCGTTTCATAATGATTGATCCAAAAATGTTGGAACTATCAGTTTATGATGACATCCCACATTTGTTATCACCGGTGGTAACCGATCCGTCCAAGGCTGTGGTGGCGCTTAAATGGACGGTGCGCGAAATGGAAGAACGCTATCGTTCCATGAGCCAAATGGGTGTTCGCAATATTACTGGTTATAACCAACGCCTGCTTGACGCGACCAAGCGCGGCGAAGTTATGACCAGAAAAGTACAAACCGGTTTTGACGAAGCAGGCAAACCAATCTTTGAAGAACAGCCCCTTTCAATGGATCCACTGCCATACATTGTATTGGTGGTTGATGAAATGGCTGATCTTATGTTGGTCGCAGGCAAAGATGTCGAAGCAGCAATTCAGCGCTTAGCACAAATGGCGCGCGCAGCAGGTATTCATATTATAATGGCGACCCAGCGCCCATCAGTTGATGTAATTACTGGCACCATCAAAGCCAACTTCCCAACCCGGGTAAGTTTCCAAGTAACATCAAAAATTGATTCACGCACCATTTTGGGTGAACAAGGTGCCGAACAATTATTGGGCCAAGGCGACATGTTGTACATGGCCGGTGGCGGGCGCATAACCCGTGTCCATGCGCCATTTGTTTCTGATGAAGAGGTCGAAGAGGTGGTTAATTTCCTTAAAGAACAAGGCCAACCTGCTTATCTTGATGAAGTCACCGAAGAGCCACTACCCAGCGAATTTTCAAGCCCAGTAGCCGCTGGCGGCAACTCAGACGATGCCCTTTATGACCAGGCGGTGGCAATGATAGCGCGCGAAGGCAAGGCATCAACAAGTTTCATTCAACGACACCTACAAATAGGTTATAATCGCGCTGCCCGTATCATTGAACGTATGGAAGCGGAAGGCGTGGTAAGTAAGGCAAACCGTGTCGGCCGCCGTGAGGTTCTTATTGGTGATGTCAGCGCACAAGCATCCTAAATTATTTACAGCAAATATTTTTATTAATTCCCACTACGCGCAAATTTTATTAGCGCTAGTTTTTTTGGGCATTGTTTTTTTTAAACCATCCTTTGGTTTTGCAAAAGATGCGTTTGGTTTAAACCCCGCACAAGCCGCACAAGTAAAAAAAGCACAAAAATCCCTTAACAGTATAACCACCCTTGAGGCCAAATTTATACAGGCCACAAGCCGGGGTTCTTTTGCACGGGGAAAATTATGGCTATCGGTGCCGGGGCGAATGCGTTTTGATTACGACCCGCCAGTTGAAGTTTTAATTGTATCAGATGGAAGCACGGTTTTATTCAAAGACGAAGAACTAGACCAATTAAGTTACACAACATTTGATT
>JAOUJU010000105.1 GCA_029883045.1 Rhodospirillaceae bacterium | reverse complement strand
CATTTAAAAACCTTTCTTGGGTCAAACGCATCCCTGACGGCTTCACCAATAAAAATTAAAAGGGTTAACATTATTGCCAAAGTAAAAAATCCTGATAATCCCAACCACGGTGCGTGCAGGTTAGCTTTTCCTTGGTTTAACAATTCACCTAAACTGGGGCTGCCCGGCGGTAGACCAAAGCCTAAAAAATCGAGCGCGGTCAGGGTGGTGATGGCGCCATTAAGAATAAACGGTAAAAAAGTAATGGTTGCTACCATTGCGTTGGGCAAAATGTGGCGCGTCATTATGGTCCGGTTGCCAACACCAAGGGCGCGCGCGGCTAAGACATAATCTAAATTACGTGTGCGCAAAAATTCGGCCCTAACCACGCCAACCAACGCCATCCATGAAAACAAAAGCATTATCCCTAACAACCACCAAAAATTAGGCTCAACAATACTGGCAAGGATTATCAGCAAGTAAAGCATTGGTAGTCCCGACCATATTTCAATAAAACGCTGAAACAATAAATCGGTTAATCCGCCAAAATATCCCTGCACCGCGCCGGCCATGACACCTATAAGCGAACTGATGATGGTTAGTGTCAGCCCAAACAAAACAGAAATGCGAAACCCATAAATCAGGCGCGCGGCAACATCACGGCCTTGATCATCGGTTCCTAAAATATTATCTGCCGAAGGTGGGCTGGGGGCCGGAACATTAAGGCGGTAATTTACCGTGTCATAGGAAAAGCGGATCATGGGCCAGATAATCCAGCCTTTTTCCTCTATCATTTCTTCGACCTCGGGGTCGGCGTACTCGGTGGTGGTTTGTAAAAAACCGCCAAACGTTGTTTCTGGGTAATCGTATAAAATTGGCAGGTAATATTCGCCGTCATATTTTACAACTGCCGGGCGGTCATTGGCGATGAATTCGGCAAAAAGTGTTGCTATAAAAAGTATTAAAAAAATCCACAACGACCAGTAGCCACGTTTGTTAGCGCGAAAATTACCAATCCTACGTTGGTTTATAGGTGAAAGCTGAATGCCCATTAGCGATCCAATTTTTCAAAATTTATGCGCGGATCAATGACGTGGTACATCAAATCACCAACAAGGCTAAGAATAAGCCCCAACAAAGTGAAAAAATAAAGCGAGCCAAACATCACCGGGTAATCACGCTTGATCGCGGCCTCAAACCCCAACAAGCCAAGACCATCAAGGGAAAAAATAATTTCGGTCAATAATGCACCAGTAAACAAAATACCAATAAATGCGGCGGGGAAGCCAGCAACCACAATAAGCATGGCATTGCGAAAAACGTGGCCGTACATTATTTTACGTTCAGGCAACCCTTTGGCCCGGGCGGTCATTACGTATTGTTTGTTAATTTCTTCCATGAACGAATTTTTGGTAAGCATGGTAAGGCCAGCAAACCCGCCGATGACTAATGAACCGACCGGCAAAACCATATGCCAAAGATAATCTTTTATTTGCCCAAAGGTCGAAAGTTCTGAAAAATTTTCTGATACAATTCCGCGAAGCGGGAACCAATCAAAATATCTGCCTCCAGCAAATAGCACCACCAGCAAAATTGCGAACAAAAACCCCGGCACCGCGTTACCGACAATTACGATTGAACTGGACCATACGTCAAAACGTGAACCATCGCGCACCGCCTTGGCAATTCCCAATGGGATAGAAATAAAATAAATTAACAACGTCGCCCACAGGCCGAGCGATATGGAAACCGGCATTTTATCAATAATTAAATCAACCACTTTTCTATCGCGAAAATAGCTATCGCCAAAATCAAACACCGCATAATTTTTCATCATCATGACAAAGCGTTCACCCAACGGTTTGTCAAAGCCGTACATGTGTTCAATTTGTTTTATAAATTCAGGGTCAAGACCGTGTTTGCCGCGGGATTTATCGGTGGCTATGGCTTGTTCACCGCCACCCGAAATACGCGCGGTCGCCCCAACGTCTAAGCCTTTTAATTGGGCAATCATTTGTTCAACCGGGCCACCGGGGGCGGCCTGAACAATAATAAAGTTTATGGCCATTATCCCGAACAGGGTCGGGATAATTAACAAAAGTCGGCGAATAATATATGCGGACATTGTTTTAACCGTTACCTTATGTCTGCCTATTGGGGCTTGAGCCCAGAAATTCCGCCATTGGTTGCCTTGGCCTTGGCTTCGTCATACCACCAGGTTGAAATGCGAAACCCGTAGGGTAATTCAACATCGGGTCGGGAAAATTTGTTCCAATAAAGCACCCTATCATAATCGGCATACCAATGCGGTATTAGGTAATGCCCCCACTGCAATACCCGGTCAAGGGCGCGGGTGCGCGCGACCAACTGTTTGCGATCAGGCGATTGTATCAAACCAGTAATAAGTTCATCGACCACCGGGTCGGATACGCCCATATGGTTGCGCGAACCGTTTTGTTTGGCCGCTTCGGAACCCCAATAATTTAGCTGTTCATTGCCGGGCGAAAGCGATTGACCCCAAATCATCGATATCATTTCAAAATCATGGGTTTCTAATCGTTTTAAATATTGTGCGCTGTCAACCGTGCGCACCCGCATAAAAACACCAAGGCGTTCAAGGTTTTTAGAAAAGGGCAAGGCAATTCGTTCCATGGTTGGCTGAACCAACATTAATTCAAAACTTAATTCCTGCCCGGTTTTTATGTGTACCCGCTTGCCATCGATTATTTCCCAGCCTGCTTGTTTTAATAATTCGTCGGCTATTTTTAAATTATCCCTAATGCGCCCATCGCCACGGGTTGCCGGTGGGTTATATTCGTTGGTGAAAACTTCGTCCGCTATGCGGCCACGGTACTTTTCAAGGATTGTTAATTCATCACCCGTCGGCAGACCCTTGGCCTCAAGTTCTGAATTTCCAAAATAACTACGCGTGCGTTTGTATTGCCCATAAAAAAGATTGCGGTTTGACCATTCAAAATCAAACGCATAGGCCAATGCTTGGCGCACCCGGACATCGACAAACATTTCATTGCGTGAATTATAAATAAAACCCTGGATGGGCGCGGTATTATGGTGGGTTATTTTTTCTTTTATAATAAGGCCATTTTTTACAGCCGGAATATCGTATCCGGTGGCCCATACTTTTGAAATATTTTCCGACCTAAAATCAAATGCGCCACCTTTAAACGCTTCTACCGCAACCGAGCCATCGCGAAAATATTCATAACGAAATGTGTCAACATTGTTATGCCCAATATTTACGTTTAGGTCCTTGCCCCAATAATCTTTTACCCGTTCGTATTCAATAAAACGGCCTGGCTCAAACTTGCCAATTTTATATGGCCCGCTACCTAATGGTGGCTCTAATGTGGTTTTTTCAAAATCGCGGTTTTCCCAATAATGTTTGGGCAGTATGGGCATTTCTGAAACTATTAATGGCAATTCGCGGTTGCCCACGGGTTTAAATGTGAACTTGACCGTAAGCTTGTCAATGGCTTCAACCTTTTCAACATCTCCATAATAAAATCTAAAAAACGGTGGGCCTTTTTTTACCAAGGTTTCAAATGACCAGACAACGTCATCGGCGGTTATGGCTTGGCCATCATGCCAGCGTGCCTCGGGGCGAAGAAAAAATGTTATCCATGTTCGGTCTTCGGGCATTTCTATTGAATGGGCTAACAAACCATAACGCGAAAACGCTTCATCGGCGCTGGCGGTCAAAAGGGTGTCGTATATAACGCCTAACCCGTCTGCGGCCTCGCCCTTAATTATAAACCCGTTTAGGGAATCAAAACTGCCAAGGGATCCCTGGCTCATGGCCCCGCCTTTGGGAGCAACTGGGTTTACATAATCAAAATATTTGAAGCCAGCTTGGTATTTAGGCTCGCCATGCATGGCAATTGCGTGGGTGCGTTTTGTTTCAGCGGCCAATACGGTTGCAGGATTAAAAAAATTAAAACCCAGCACCAACAAAAATGCGGTGTTAAAAAATATTGCTTTAAGATTAATTTCTAAGTTTTTCAAGTGCCACCCCATGAACGCTTTTGCTGCCTGCGGCCACAACCCGGCCATCGGAATTTATATTAAGTAAGCGCCCCTGCCAGTCGGTCATTGTTCCGCCCGCACCCGTAACAACCGGGGCCAGCGCCATAAAATCGTACGTGCCAAGCGATGCCTCGCATACTAAATCAACATGGCCCGATGCTAACAAACCATAGGCATAACAATCGGCCCCATAATTTGTGCGCTTTACGTTGCGCGTTAAGTTTTCAAATGAATTTTTATTTTCATCAATAAACATGTCTGGGGTTGTGGCATAAAGCCATGCATTGCCAAGACCATCACAATCACGAACTTTTACTTGGGTGCC
The DNA here is from genome assembly GCA_029883045.1 of Rhodospirillaceae bacterium. GTDB lineage: Bacteria > Pseudomonadota > Alphaproteobacteria > Rhodospirillales > Magnetovibrionaceae > DAOVVL01. The sequence continues at coordinate 2,016 of JAOUJU010000105.1, read as the reverse complement.
GTTCATTGTGGTAGGTACGCCCTCAACCCCGATCCAGCGTTCATTCATAGCAGGGGCATCAATCGCACCAAAGACAGGCTTTCCATTATGGGCGATTGCGATAAGCGTTCCAAACAATGGTTTTCCAGTAACAAACCCGGCGGTTCCATCAATCGGGTCAAGCACCCACACCCATTCGGCATCAGTGTTTTCAGGTCCGAATTCTTCGCCTAAAATTCCGTGATCGGGAAATTCAGCATTTATCATTTCACGGATAACGCGTTCGGTCTCGCGGTCAGCAATTGTTACCGGTGATGCATCGTCTTTGGTATCAATGTTGATGGTGGTCCTAAAATTAGCAAGGGTAATTTCACGGGCTTTGTCTAATGCGCGCACAGCAAGATCAATAAATTCTTTTTGTGCGCCCATTATTCAACCTACCCCCGAATTTACCTTTAACTGCATCACTATTTGGAAAGCGTTTTTAGGTAAGCAATTATATCATCGCGCTGGTCTTCTTTTTTTACACCAGAAAATGTCATCTTTGTATTTGGAACCATTGCCCGGGGACCAGCAATAAAGGTGTTTAATTCTTTTTCGCTCCATACGCCGCCAAGATTTTTTATTCCTTCTGAATAGCGATAACCATCAATGGATGCCTTTGTCCGCCCGACAACCCCAAATAGGCTTGGTCCGGTGCGGTTTTGTCCATCTTCGCTTATGGGGTGGCAACCCATACATTTTCTGCGAAAAGTATTGGCGCCCATTTCGATATTTCCCGAACTGCTGGCAACTATGGTTTGCTCTGCTGCGGGGGTTGGCGTTGGTGCCTCTGGCTGCGCTTTTACTTCAGGCTTGGCTTCGGCTATTTCTTCAGTTTGCACTTTAGCTTCGACCACTTCGTTTACTTCTTTGCTATCAGTATTAGTTTGCCCAACCAAAATATTGCCGGCAACATTTATAAATAACAAAACAGCAGCAGTAAAAATAATTGAAGCAATAAAGTTTTTAAAAAAATCCATGGGGCGCATACCTTCGGGGTTTAGTGTTTATTTTATTAGGCCTGCCATTTTTGCGTCTGTCGGCGATCAAAAAATAGCGGGCATCAATTGGTGGTTAAAATCTAGCCCGTAAGCCCGCCGGGTTCAATGTTGGCATTATATGCTCGATATGCTGGACACCGCCTGCGGTGGTGCTATCGTTAGTAAAATTTATGGATAAATTCAACCTAGAAGGCCCCAAACCGCTATGGCCGCCAGCAATAAAGACGATACCCAGTCCCTACCCAAGGGCCTAAAAAACCCCATTGTGGTTATTCCAGCGCGCATGGCCTCAACCCGCCTGCCGGGCAAGCCCTTGGCCGATATTGGCGGAAAACCAATGATTGTCAGGGTTATGGAACAGGCCCAAATGGCACGAATCGGCCCCGTGGTGGTGGCAGCGGGCGAGCAAGAAATTGTCGATGCCATCACCGAAGCCGGGGGCCAGGCTGTCTTGACCGACCCCGCGCTGCTTTCAGGTTCTGACCGTATATTTGCGGCACTTGAGCAAATTGATCCCGAAAAAAATCACGATGTAGTCATCAACCTACAGGGCGATCTGCCGTTGATTGACCCCGGTATAATAAAATTAGCCCTTTTGGGGTTAGCCCTTGATGGCGCCGATATCGCAACCTTGGTGGCGGGCATAACCGACCCAGCTGAATTATCCGATCCAAATGTTGTAAAAGCTGCAGTTGGCTTTGATAAAAAAGCTAACGGTGTAGGGCGGGCCATATATTTTTCCCGACTTGCCGTGCCCGGTGGCGATGGCCCACATTACCATCATATAGGCATATATGCATTTCGCCGCTCAGCTCTTGAACGGTTTATCAATTTGCCCCCCTCCATGTTAGAGGTCCGCGAAAAATTGGAACAATTGCGCGCCCTTGAAAACGGTATGACCATCGGCTGTGCGCTCGTTGACACGGTTCCGTTCGGGGTTGATACTCCGGGCGACCTTGAACGTGCGCGCGAAATAATCAAGAAGCAAAACCAA
>JAOUJU010000104.1 GCA_029883045.1 Rhodospirillaceae bacterium | reverse complement strand
CGCATCAATAAGTTTTTGCCCTAGGCCTTCATCGCTACACGCCAGCGTTATGGCAGTGGGTAAATTATTTGCAACTTCTTTGGCAAAGGTCGGCCCGGATAAAACCGCAATGGGGGCTGCATCGCCTAATACTTGTTCGGCTACTTCGCTCATTAAATTAAGGCTATTTTTTTCAACGCCCTTGGAACACAAAACAATTGGCGTTGCTTTTTTCCAATGTGGTTTTGCCATTTCACAAACGCTGCGAACGTGTTGGGCGGGCGCTACCATTAAAACTGCATCTGCGTTTAGCGCATCTGCAATGTTGGTGCTGGCTTTTATTGTTGGGTCTAGTTTAATTCCGGGCAAAAATACTGTGTTTTCATGTGCGTCGTTGATGGCGTTTACCACCTCGGCTTCATGCGCCCAGATTGTAACGTCGCGCCCGGCGCGTTTTGTTGCAATTGCCAATGCGGTTCCCCACGCGCCTGCACCGATTACACCAATTTTTTGCATTTGTATTAAATCCTATTTTACCCGTATTTATTTTTTTATATTCTTAAGGCACTAATCTTAAGCGCATGTCCACCATGCGCCAAGGATTTAGCTATTAATTTAAGCCTTCACCCCCGCCCCAACCGACTTTAAGCCTTCACCCCCGCCCCAACCGCCCGAGGCGCATTTGGGTCTAACGGCCAGCGCGGACGTGGGGCAAAATCCAAACCAGCGGTTTCGCTTAGTTTTAATTTTTCCACCCCGGCCCATGCGATCATCGCCCCATTATCGGTACAAAGTATGGGTGGCGGGGCCACCAGTTTCATTTGGTTGGCCCCGGCCAGTTTTTCCAAATCAGCGCGTATTGCGCTATTGGCCGCGACCCCACCGGCAATGACAAGATGTTGCGCGTCAGGATAATTTGCTTTGAACAGATCGATTGCATTTTTAGTGCGATCAACGATGCATTCGCTGGCTGCCGCCTGAAACGACGCTGCCATATCGCAAATGTCTTTTTGTGGTAACTGCCCAGGGGGCAAAGCATCAACGGTTCTTTTGACCGCAGCTTTTAGCCCTGAAAATGAAAAATCACATCCAGCCCTGCCCTTCATCGGCCTAGGTAGGGAAAACCTATGGGCATCACCATTTTTAGCCCAGTTTTCGATGGCTGGGCCACCGGGGTAGCCAAGGCCCAAAACCTTGGCGGTTTTATCAAAGGCCTCTCCCAAGGCATCGTCAATGGTGGTGCCAAGGCGTTGGTAATTGCCCACCCCCTTGACCGCCAATAATTGGCAATGCCCACCAGAAACCAGCAATAATAGGTAGGGAAATGTTACATCACTATCGCCAAGGCGCGCACTCAACGCGTGGCCCTCAAGGTGGTTTACGGCAATAAATGGTATATTTTGCCCCATGGCGATTGCTTTTGCGGTCATTACACCAACAATTACCCCACCGATAAGCCCCGGGCCCCCGGTGGCGGCCACGGCAGAAAGGTCAGAAAAACCAACCCCAGCTTCATTTATTGCTTGGGCCACAACCCGGTCAGTGGTTTGCATGTGGGCTCGGGCGGCAACTTCGGGCACAATCCCGCCATAGGGCTGGTGGCTTTCAATTTGGCTTAAAATCACGTTTGAAAGTATTTTGCCATCATCCGTCACCACGGCCGCCGCCGTTTCGTCACAACTAGTTTCGATACCTAAAACAATCATATATAAAAGCCTTGTTTTGACCGCAGTGGACTTTACCCTTATCACATAATCTATCTATGCCACCATTGTTGCGCCTGAATATTTTATCCTAGGGTGCTGCGTATATTATTAGGAAAGATTGAATAATGAGCACTACTACCCTTCGTATTGGCACCCGTGGCAGCCCGTTAGCCTTGGCCCAGGCCCATGAAACTGAGGCCAAGCTAAAGGCGGCATTCCCCGAACTTGGCGAAGATGGTGCCACCCAAATAGTGGTCATAAAAACCACCGGTGATCAGATACTTAACCAAGCACTTTCAGATATTGGCGGCAAGGGGCTGTTCACCAAAGAAATAGACGACGCTATGTTAGCTGGCGACATTGATATTGCGGTGCATTCAATGAAAGACGTCCCTACGTTTTTGCCAAACGGTATACATTTGCCCTGCATGCTAGAACGCCACGATGTGCGCGATGCATTTATTTCTAATAAAGCACCAACCATATGGGAATTGCCCCAAGGTGCAGTAGTGGGAACCGCATCCCTTAGGCGCCAAGCATTAATTTTAAACCGCCGCCCTGATATTAAGGTTGTTACATTTCGTGGTAACGTGCAAACCCGATTAAAAAAATTAGAAGCCGGCGAAGTTGATGCCACCATGTTGGCCATTGCCGGGCTTAAGCGGATGAACATGGCAGATGTTGCAACCGCTATAATCAGCACCGAAGAATTTTTACCCGCTCCCGGCCAAGGGGCCATCGGCATTACCTGCCGGGTTGATGATATAAACGCCAATGATTATCTGCTTGGCCTTAATCATGAACAAACCTTTATCCGCGTTACGGCTGAGCGCGCATTTTTAACTGTACTTGATGGATCATGCCGCACACCCATTGCAGCGCATGCATGGTATGATGGCGACACCACATTGCGTTTTCACGGGCAAGTTTTACGACCCGATGGCACGGAAAGTTTTGAGGCATCCCGTTCGGGCGTGGCCGCTATCACAGCGGCTTCGGCCATGGGCCGTGATGCGGGATTTGAATTAAAAGGGCACATCGGACCTGATTTTTTTAACGTTTAAAAAAAGCTGAGGCATATTTTTGCATATTTTGCTTACCCGCCCTGAATTTGATAGCCACGCCTTAGCACAAACGCTTGGCGCCATGGGTGCATCAAGCACCATCGCACCGTTGCTTGAAATTATATATGAAACCGGGCCTGCGCTAGACCTGACCAATGTGCAGGCATTGTTGTTTACCTCGGCCAATGGGGTGCGGGCGTTTGTGCAACGTTGTGGCGTTAGAAATATTTTAGCTATTGCGGTGGGTGACGCTACCGCCCGCGAGCTTGAACAAAACGGTTTTACAAATATTAAAAGTGCGGCTGGCGATGTAAATACCCTTGGCCAATTGGTAACAACAACGCTTGACCCTAAGGCTGGCGAATTATTTCACGCCGCAGGTTCACGTTTGGCTGGTGACCTAGAAGGAATAGTAAGCATGGCTGGTTTTAAATACCGCCGTCAGGTTTTATACCGCGCTGAAACCCCGGATGTATTTCCGTTAAATGCCACAGCGGCAATAAACGATGGTTTGATTGATGGGGTTTTGTTTTTTTCACCACGGACCGCGAAAACCTTTGCGGATCTTGTAAAAAAAGCCGGGATCGAAAATAAACTGGGTAAAATTACGGTATATTGCCTTTCTCCGGGGGTTAAAAAAATGGTCGAAAACCTTGGTTGGGGGGAAATAAAAGTTGCAAAAACCCCCGAACAATCAGCCCTTTTGGCGTTGTTAAACGCTCCAGGCTAACGAAAAAAATTGTTTAACAATTGCGCGCCACTTTGCGTTTATGTGAATTGGTTAAAGTGCTAGAATTCATTGATTTAATAGTTACTTCTAAGCAGCAATATTAATTTCAGGGAATGGTTCTTTTATGAACAGCGAAAAAGAAAATACAAAAGATAACAGTGATAGCGAAAAAGAAAAAAAATCATCGCTACCGCCAGCTGACCCAACACCAACATCTAGCGGTGGGTTAATTTGGTTGGTGGTATTTTTGGCTGTAATTGGTGTCGGCGGTTGGGCTTTTTGGCCTGAAATCGGGCCCACCATAAAACCCATCATTGCAAAAGTCAGAGGTATTTCAAAGCCGGAAGACTTTGTTGTCGCTGCGCCCAATATGGCAGACATACAAGCTGAAGAAAACAAAACTGAAACACAAATACAAAACCTGCCAACGCAAGAAACAGTTACACAAGAAACAGTTGTGCAAGAAAAATTGGCGCCAATTATTCCAAACAACGAAACCCCCATTGGCGATCAGGCAAATATTGCAAGCGCGCTTGCAAGCATTCAACAAAAGCTCAGCACCATTGAACAGCGTCTCAACGATCTTGAATCACGACCGCAAATTACCCGTGACCCAACATCATCGGCACAAGCATTGGTGCTGGCAACAACGCAACTTGCGGCCCGCCTTAGTGGTGAAGTACCATTTGTGGCCGAGCTTGATGTGCTAGAAAAAGTAGCAGGCAATGAACCGCAAGTAATGCAAGCGATTAGCAAATTAAAACCCCACGCAGAGGCAGGCATTCCAACGGTTGCAACATTAAGTGCGCGTTTTAAAAACCTTGCCAAAGATATCGCGCGCGCGCGCCTGCGTGGGTCCGATAGCGGGTGGATGGGTGAAATAAAAGATCGCCTTGGCAACCTTGTGGTTGTGCGTCGAACTGATCCAACCACCACAACCGACCCGGTTGAACGCGCACTGGCCTTGGCCGAAGCAGCGCTGGACGTTGGCGCGTTGGACGAAGCGGTTGACGCCATGAAAGCATTAGAAGGTAACGCCGGGGCATTGGCTGCACCGTGGTTAGGCGATAGTGATGCCCGGTTAATGGCCGCCCTAGCACTTGAAACATTAAACAACCATGCCCTTGCCCGTCTTGGGGCAGCGACCGATTAATGCAAACAAAAATGCCGGAGATAACCAGTTAAATGATACGCCTTGTTTTGTTTATAATTTTTGTTGCCCTTGTTTCGTGGGGTGCAGTCTGGGTTGGCGCTAACCCCGGTGCGGTTTCGCTTAATTGGGGTGGGTGGCGAATTGAAACTTCTGTTGGGGTGCTGGCAGGCATAACCGTTTTGTTCGCACTAAGCGTGGCATTGGTTTACCGAATGTGGCTTTTTATTACGCGTACACCGGCAATTATGGGCAATGCAATAAAACAACGCCGTTCACGCAAGGGCTATAAAGCGTTAACCCAGGGCATGGTTGCAGTTGCCGCAGGTGATGCTCGCGAAGCCGCCCGTCAGGTTAAACGCGCCGATGGTTTATTGGGCGACCCACCATTAACGTTATTGTTAAAGGCGCAATCAGCACAATTAAGTGGCGATGAAAAAGCTGCCGAAAATTTTTTCAAAGCAATGTTAGAAAATGAAGAAACAGAATTTCTTGGTCTGCGGGGGTTATTGGGCCAAGCGATTAAGGCGGGGGATAAACAAACCGCACTTGAAATTGCACGCGCCGCCCATGAAATAAAACCCAAAAGCGAATGGCTGGCCGATGTTTTGTTTGAACTTGAATCAAACACCGGGCATTGGGAACTTGCAGCGCAATCATTAAAGCAGTTGGAAAAAACCAATCTTAAAGCAAACGGTGAAAGCGAAAATTTGCGCACCCGGCGCCGGGCCGTGGTTGCCTATGGTCGTTCGCTTGAAGCACAAAACGCTAATGATAATTCCGGCAAAATCAAATGGGCGGAAAAAGCATTTAATACGGATAATTCATTTGCCCCGGCAGCCATTAGGCTGGCCCAAATTTACGCAGACGAAAACAAATCACGCAAAGCCATGCGCCTGGTGGAAAAAGCGTGGGCCATAAACCCAAACCCCGGTTTGCTTGAACCTTATTATCAGGCCGCGGGTGCAATTGATGGCATGAAAAAATTAAAAGCCATGGAAAAACTTTCCCGCAGCAACCCCGATCATGGTGAAACGTTATTGGCCGTGGCCGTGGCCGCACTTGAAGCAAAGATTTGGGGTCAGGCTCGAAGCAATCTTGGCACGTTGATGGAAAATGGTTCGGCAACAAAACGTGTTTATGTTATGCAGGCCAAATTAGAAGAAGAAGAAAACAACGACACCCAGGCAGCCAAGCGGTGGTTGCAAATGGCAACAATGGCCCCGTCTGATCCGGCGTGGGTTTGTTCCCAATGCGGCCACGGGGAAAAGCAGTATCATACCCATTGTTCACGTTGTGGTGGGTTTGACAGTATGGTTTGGCGCTCGGCCCCAATTGTTACTGGATTGGGCGCGGTTGACACAAACCCCAACAACCCAGCCACGCTTTTGCTGGTAAAATAATGTCTAAATCATTGATCGGTTGACGCTACGCGAACCGGTGATTAAAAGGTTTCCGGCTTTGTATATTTATATAGTGATAGCCCAAAGATAATTATGTGCCGCCTTAGCTCAGTTGGTAGAGCATCGCATTCGTAATGCGGGGGTCGGGTGTTCAAATCACCCAGGCGGCACCATTATTTCAATTACTTATTTTTCTGGCACGGGTTTCGCGGTACCAAACATAAATGCCGCTACCTATAATCAATGCGGCCCCACTGGCCGACCACGCGCTTGGGACATCTCCAAAAACAATAAAACCCCAAAAAATTGCGCCTATTACCTGTGAATAGGTAA